>NZ_JBWDNL010000009.1:0-256286 GCF_056269195.1 Paenibacillus sp. J22P218 | reverse complement strand
TAGGTTCGGGGTGGAAGCACAGCAATGTGTGTAGCTGACGAATACTAATCGGTCGAGGGCTTATCCTAAAAGGCTTATATGGTCCATACAACCTATAGGCAACAGCTAAAGCATTCATTCAAAACGTTCATATTCAGTTTTCAAGGTGTAAGCAATCATGCTTACTTACAAAAACCTGAGCGATTTACGCTTAAAGGTTTTTTTTGTGTATTCAAATAAGCCGCGGTTGTATAATGAGTTATGTTTTCTACTTGAGAGGAAGAACAAGACGGAATGGATTCAAGTGCGGTTATTTTGTTCGCTAATCAGTCGTTTCAACAACCTAGCCATGGCTGTTCTTCCATGACGAGTCGCGTAGTCTAGAGCGGTATCTCCGTTGCGGTCAGGCAACTCGATCTCTGCCCCGCATTGGATGAGAACGTATACGATTCGCATATTCTCATGAAGTGCGGCGGCTATGAGCGGTGTGATCCCCATCTCATTGGAATAGTTGACGTCAGCACCTTGAAGCAATAACAATCTCACTTTGGAGTAGTCATTATGAAGAACCGCTGTGAATAAAGCCTTGTCTACCCCTGCATCTCGTTGTTCGTTCTTTGTCCCCTGCATCATCATTGTCCTCTGTTCCTATGGATCTCGCTTACAAGTTGATCGACTTGCCGACACAGCTCGATAATCTCGTTATCCTGCCATAGCTCCTTATTAGCCGATAATAGAATCAGACGATTTCGCAGTTGCTCAAGCCGTTGTTCCAAAGGAGCGTCCATTAAGCCACCTCTTTCATTTATTGTTGCGATTAACGTAATAGTATCATTTTATCGCATTGTCATAAGTTGTGATAAATGCCATAAGTTCCATTTGCTAAAACTATTTTTGCTAGTCGAGTAGGGTTTGTGAAACTAGGCCATTCGTTGCTACAATAGAGCTAGACCTATTAACCGCGCGAGGATGGAAGGAGTACATGATGGAGGAGTTTGAGACTGCACTCGTAAGACCGGAGGGGGTAGGGACATGGACGTATGTCACAATTCCCTGCTCTGTAGAGCATCTGTACGGAGCGAAAGCACAGGTAAGGGTCAAAGGAACAATTAACGACATCCCTTATAGAGGTTCATTGATGCCTCATGGAAATGGCTCGCATTATATGGTCGTCAATAAGACGCTTCGGGAACAAGTGAAGGCCGAGGCGGGTGAGAGCGTGCGTATGACGATGGAGCTGGATACGGCTTCGCGTGATGTAGAAGTTCCGGAAGATTTGGCGATAGGTTTGGAGCAAGACGAGCAGGCACGTTCAGCCTTTGAATCTCTTTCCTACTCGCATAAGAAAGAATACATAACGTGGATTGAAGATGCCAAGAAGGCGGAAACGAGACAGAACCGTATCGTGAAATCGATTGAAAAATTGAAAGCCGGCGAAAGGCTGAAATAACGCGGGAGGACTAGCCTGATGGCAAAAAGCGAATTGGGACTTTATTTAAGAAGCGTTAGTTTGCTTCGTGATCTCATACCTGCCTTCGACAAGTATCCGTTCAATCTTAGCGCGATCCGCGAATTGGAACGGCTTGACTTTCATCCTAAGGTGACTTACATCGTCGGCGAGAACGGGATGGGCAAGTCTACCTTGATGGAGGCGATCGCGATTGCACTCGGATTCAACCCGGAGGGCGGAACGATTAACTTCTCGTTCTCCACGGAAGCGACACATTCCGAGCTGCATGAATATATAAGACCGGTGAGAGGGGCTGTGCGACCGAGAGACGGATTTTTCTTCCGGGCAGAGAGCTACTACAATCTGGCTACAAATATTGACGAGATGGACCGTCAGCCTGGTTTTGGCGGTCGTGTCATTGACTCGTATGGGGGCAAATCGCTCCATCAGCAGTCGCATGGCGAGTCGTTTTTTGCTGCGTTTCTCAACCGTTTCGGCGGGAACGGTCTTTACATCATGGACGAGCCGGAGGCGGCTTTATCGCCGCTTAGGCAGATGGCAATGCTCTCGCGCATGCATGAGCTCGTACAGCAGCGCTCCCAATTCATCATTTCGACCCACTCGCCGATTCTAATGGCCTATCCGGACTCTTATGTCTACAGCCTAAGCCCAGAGGGGATATCGCTTACGACGATGGAGGAGACGGAGCACTACATAATCATGAAGCAGTTCCTAAATCATAAAGAGAAGATGTTAAGAGAGTTGTTCGGCGAAGAAGATTGAATCAGTAAAAGGAGAGAGACGAGATGGCATTGGAAATTGAACGTAAATTTTTGCTGAAAGAAACGGTGGAAGGCTTGGTACGGCAAGGGGAGATTCAGGTCGTATCCGAGCAGCGGATCGAACAGACGTATTTGGCGCTCGATGTGAATCAGGAGCTGCGCGTCCGTAAAATCACGGATGTGGTGACGGGGGAGCTTAGCTTCACGCATACGTTCAAGCAAGGCAACGGGCTTGCGCGCGAGGAAATTGAATACAGCATTACGGAATCGATCTATGAGCAAGTCGTTAACGCCTTTCAAGCTGTTCCTCTTACGAAAAACCGCGTCACCGCCGAATGGAACGGTGACATAGTAGAGATCGACATTTACGATCAGCTTAAGCTTACCGTGCTGGAGATCGAGTTCGAGTCCGAGAGCGAAGCGCTTGCATTCGAGGCACCCGAGTGGTTCGGCAAAGATATCAGCGATGAGAGGCAATACAGCAATAAGACGGTATGGCGGGAGTTACAGAAGAAATAAATTCATTCACGGCAAACGAGGAGGAAACGCATCTTATGCTGCAATCGCTTCAAGCCATTCAGGCTTATCGCCAAGGCGAGCCCGTCAATCCGGAACGGCATCCTTGGCTTCATTACCTCACGTCCGCGGAAGAAAGAATCGTTAACGTAGAGCGAATAAGCTCCCTCGATCAGTTAAAAAATGCAAATCCGGTACTCGATTATGTGGAGAGAAGCTTGCGTATTCTGGATGCGAAGAAGCTCTCTTATTGGATGAAGGACGCGCTTGAGCAGGTACTAGCCTGGTCGGAGACGGCCAAGGGCGGCACGTTCAAGGATCGTATGCGCTGGCAATCGGAAGGCATTAATATTTTCGTCCATAATAGCGGATCAGCCCAGCTCTACGAGCGTTCGCTGAACGAGGGGCGGTTAGGCGGAGAGGCTGCGATTATTACTTTGCTCATTGAATCCCACGGGTTGATCGGTCAGCAAATCCGCGGAGAAATACCGCAGTCCGAGGGCACAGCTCTGCTCGAGAGCATCGATAGCGGACAGCTGACGGGGGAGGAATTGGAGCAGCTGCTACTCCAGCTTAACCATTGCGTGATCGGGGCGGTAGCACCCGAGCTATGGGAAGCCGTAGGCGCAGAAGTGGCGGAGCGCATTCACGAGCTTGCCATCGAGCGATCAGCAAGAGTGGAGGAAACCCGTGATCGGCTGCGAAGAATGCGCATGTTGTCGATCAAGCGCGGCGAAGCGTTCGATGATGTGTACGATAAGCTGAATCAAGCGTACGGGCTTCAAGAGCTGCTTGAGCCGCTGAGCGAAAAGACATTTTGGTATGCGGAGCCTGCTCTGCAGGACTTCTCGCTGGAGCACTTTCTGAAGGTGATGGCTATCGCCGGCCGCAATGAAGGTTTGAATGATGTGCGGCATATTAGTTTCGAGAAGCTAATGAATAGCATGTACTATGACTACCGCGGCCAGAAAAAAATTAATGTCTATAAGCAGCGCATCATGGAGAAGTATTTGAATGAGCTGGATTGGAACGCTATTCGATCGGGCCGGATGACGCAAAGCAATCCGCATTTAAGCCATAGGCTGAGTCAGAAGGAACAGCTTGAGGATACGATATTTGTCGAGTTCGAATTTTCCGCCGCGGCGGAGAAGCTAATCGCTTTCTGCGTGGAAGCCGAGAAGTCGCCGCTGTACGAGCGGGCGGTATTGCTGCTGTATGATCTGTTCGAGCTGCGCAGGGACAAGTACGACCGTTTCCACAACGAAGAGGTGTACTTGGCCGACATGAACCAAACGGCGGATTACAAAAAAATTATACTCGACTACGTCGTCGGAGACCGCGTCATTGATATCGGTCCGGGCGGAGGCGTGCTGCTTGATCTAATTGAGGAGCGACTGCCTGACAAAAAAGCGATTGGCATTGATATTTCTACCAATGTCGTAGAAGCGCTGAACCGGAAGAAGCAGCTTGGCGGCCACCGCTGGGAAGTGATGCAGGGCGATGCGCTGAACCTGAAGGATTACGTAGAGCCGGGCAGCATAGATAGCGTTATTTTCTCATCCATCATTCATGAGCTGTACTCCTACGTCCCTTATAACGGCAGCAAGTTCAATTATGACACGATAGCGGCTGCGCTTCGCAGCGCATATGATGTCCTCTCCGAAGGAGGGCGTATTATTATTCGCGACGGTATTATGACCGATCCGCCCGATATGACGAGAAAGCTTCGTTTCCTTCAGCCGGATGCGATGCCATGCTTGGAGCGATACAGCAAGGACTTCGCTGGCCGCAAAATCGTATTCGAGAAACTCGGTGACAACGAGGTGCGAATGCCGGTTAACGATGCGATGGAGTTTCTGTATACATACACCTGGGGAGAAGAGGCTTATGTGCATGAGGTGCAGGAACAGTTCGGGTATTTCACGCCGAATGGCTATCACGATTTTATCCGACTTACACTAGGAAGCAGCGCTAGAATAGTGACGAGCAGCCATTACTTGCAGGCGGGCTATACAGAGGCGCTGGCTGACAAGGTAGAGCTGTACGGGGAAGACGGCGTACATGTGCCGTTGCCGGACAGCACCTGCTTCATCGTCATTGAGAAGCGAAAGGGTAAGGAGTAGATTCATTTTAACAGTCCTGGGGAGATCAAGTAGATGAAGAAATTCGCTATCATTATCATGAGCATCATCATTATGGTTGTGGCTGCACCTATTCACGCTGCTGCTGCAACTACTACTACTAGTTTCAAGGATGTTCCAGCCACTCACTGGGCTAAGGACGTTATAACCGAGGCAGCTAAAGCTGGCTATGTGACTGGCTACCCTGATGGCACTTTCCGACCTAACGACCGAGTCAACGTGGATGAGTTCATCACCATGATGATCCGCTCCCTGACGGCGAAGCAGTCCAACGGCAAGGTGACTTGGTCCATGGAGTACTTCGACCAGTTGAGCTACCCTATGCAGTCCAACCTGGTTGAGACGACGGAGTACTTCGACCCTAACAAAGTCGTGTCAGCGACTAAGTACTGGGCTGACCCCTACCTCGACCAAGCTCAGCGCATGCTGTTCTTCAAGCGCGTCGATCTGGCTTGGGGCGGCAAGTTTAACGTGAGCCTGAGCCGTGAGAAGGCTGCTTACCTCGTCATGTCTCTGCTGGCTTGGTCTGAGCACCACGAGAACGAGATGCTTGCTGACCTGGCATGGAGCGACATCAAGGACAAGAACAGCATCGTATACACGACGCACGTCATCGAGGCTTACATCAAGGGTGTCATAAATGGCTACCCTGACAAGACTTTCAAGCCTAAGGGCTACATCACTCGTGCTGAGTCTGTCGTCCTGGTCGACCGCATCGTGAAGAAGTCTAATCGCACACCTCACCTGCCGGAACTGTCTGGTAAGCACCACACTACGGTTGCGATGCCAAACGGTGACACGAAGTACTACGTCTTCCCTAACGCTGAGTTTAATAAGCTGTTCGACGCCCTTGAGGCAGTCCAGGAAACTGCTCCTGCTGACAGTTATCTTGAGGATGCCCGCGTCGTTCAGACTTATTACACAAACAAGGAAGATTACGACAAGATGACTTACGATAATTATCGAGGCATCTACGACTTCCAACCTTCTGTGATGAGCGTAGGCCTTGGTTCTTCGGACATTGACTTTGGAATTTCAATAGATTCTAAGTATTCAATTAAAGGATATGAAAAGATCTACAATACTTTTGTCCATTTTATGTTCGAGTCCAAGTCAGAGCAGTTCAACAAGATTTTCATGGACAAGCTTAAGGAACGGAAGGAAAAGGGCACAATTAAGCCAGTAACTATGGTGATCAACAACCGTGAGGTTCGTATCACGACTGTAGGTTACAATGGAATTGTGGCTTACATTTCGATTAAGCGATAACGGAGGTAGAACGTGTCATTGATGCGATGAGGAAACTCGTTTTTTTTGTAGGCGGTGCGGGGGCAGGCAAGACAACGTTGGCGAAGGTGCTGGCGTCGAGACGCGGTGCGGCTCTATTCGATATGGACACGCTGCTGCGTCCCGCGGCGGTTGCGCTGATGACGCAAGCAGGATTAGACCCGGACGACCGGGATTCGGCGGCCTACAAGGCGCTCTGCCGTGATCTCGGCTATCGGATTACGATGGACGCAGCGCTGGAGAACGTGGCGATCGGGAACGATGCGCTCGTGATTGGTCCTTTTACGAAGGAGACGGACGATCCAAAGTGGATTGAGACGGAGCTTGCGAGAATCGGAGCAACGCTCAGCGATGTCGAGGTCTCGGTCGTGTTCGTCCAGCTGAAGGACGATCGACAGCATTATGAGCGAATCGCTAGGCGGGGCTTGCCGCTCGATCAATACAAGCTTAAGCACTGGGAAACGTTCAGCCAAACGTCGCTTGCCTCGCGGGAGCTGAAATGGAGCATTCCTGCGAGTTCCGTGCTTTATTTCGACAACTCCGGTGAGCTTAACGAGCAGACGATAGACCTGGTGGAGCAATTCGTCTATGGTGCTGCGAAATAGCCGTATTAGAAGCAAACAAGGATGACCCCTGAGGGTCATCCTTGTTTGCTTGCTTCAACGAGATTGGCGTAAAGCTCTCGCGTCTTGGCAGGGTCATTTTCATTGTAGATGATATAGGTGTAAGGCAGCTTGATCATGATGTAAGGCGGTTTGTTTTTGTAAATGTACAGCTTAGTCTTGCCAAGTGAGTCTAGCGTGAAGCTGCCTCTTGCATAAGCAGCGGTTGCCATGCCGTTCGTGCGAAAACCCGAAGGAACGGTGTCCTCAAGCGTAATTGCCACCACATCATTCAGCGGGAAATCGAAATCGTAAGGCGAATAATCAATGGCAATACGTCCGCTATTCTCAATGGTCAGTACAGGCCCTGTGTAGTCCGACTTAATGGCAAAAGCGCTAAGTGGAAGGATAATGGCCAAAGAAACGATAATCGTTCCGTATTGAATCCTTCTGCCTGTCCGAGTAGCCATATTGATCGTTTTTCCGATACCGACTCGCTTCGGCACCATGACCGACGGGTCGTTCGGATTATAATAGGTGGAGCCGTTCTGCCAATATTGATCGTCGTCGATAAGGACGCTTTGACCATCCGTATGGGCGATGTCATATGTAAGCATGGCGAGCTTGTTATGAACGAACAGAATTCCGGCCACTGGGACCAGGGAAACGAGCAAAACGCCGATGAGCCAAAATACAAAGGTCGACGAGCTGCCCTCGGACAATATCAGGTAACCCGTAATTGCGCAACCGCTCTCGAAGATCGCCATGGACAGCCATAAAATAGACCAATACCGTCTGCCGGCTGAATGGATTGCCTCGTTAACGAGCTTGTTCTCGCTATACAATTTGGGCTTCATTCTTGTAAATGCTGCCGAGAGGGCGAATAAGATGGATGTTATGCCTAGGGACGCTACTCCCGTCATGCGCAGCAGCATGTCCGATTGTTGGAATGACAGGATGATGAACACTAATGCGACAGCTACAGGTATGGCGAACCAGTATGCGGATAATAGGGTCGCTTGCGTGAAGCTGCTAATTTTATCGTCGATGCGAACCGTACGCGGCTCGCCTATGAACCATTTCTTCTCCCTCTTCAGCATAGCGGCTCCATGATGGACGCGGATAAAGGGCAGCCTCGATGTGTACAGAAAGACGGCTAGCCACATTAGCGTGTAAATAAGCGACAAGGAGAAGAAACTGGTAAGTCCGAACAATGGAATTACTGCAAGCAAGGCAATCGTAAAGTAGACGGTATACGACTGATTGTACAACGTTTTCAGATCGAGCAACTGCTTGTCGTCTAGTGCTTCCGGGGGAAGCGTAATCCCGAATAGAATGCTGCCTTTCGGTTTATTTTGGCCAAAATAGATGAGAAGCACGATGATGTAAGTGATAAAGATCGGGATGAAAAGTATGTATTTATCCAAATATTCAAGCCTCCTGGTTATGGTTACGATGAGTTGTAGTATTTAAGCAGCCGCAAGCTTTACTCCTATTATACGAACATTTATACTTCTAGGTGCACGGTTTTTTTGATATTAAAAGTTTTTAACCACAATTAAACGCAGTAAGGATGGGAATTAGATGGTTAGATTCGGAGTTATCGGAACGAATTGGATTACGGAGCGGTTTATCGACGGGGCGCGCGAGGTCGAGTCATTTCAATTAACGGCGGTTTATTCGCGAACGGCGGAGCGCGCGGAGGAGTTCGCTGCCAAGCACGAAATTTCAAATACATATACAGATATAGCTGCCATGGCGGCAAGCGGAGAGATCGACGCGGTGTACATTGCGAGTCCGAACTCGTACCACGCACAGTATGCGATTGAATGTATGAAGCATGGCATTCATGTATTGTGCGAGAAGCCGATCGCTTCCAACGCGAAGGAGCTGGGCGCGATGATTACGGCGGCGAAAGAGAACGGCGTGCTGCTGATGGAGGCGCTGAAGTCAACATTCATGCCGGGTACGGCAGCGATTAGGGAGCATTTGTCCAAAATCGGAACGGTGCGCCGTTTCTTCGCGAGCTATTGCCAATACTCCTCCAGATACGATGCCTATAAGGCGGGCACGGTGCTTAATGCGTTTAATCCTGCATTTTCGAATGGCGCTATCATGGATATCGGCATCTATTGCATCTATCAAGTCGTAGCGCTGTTCGGCAAGCCTGATGAGGTGAAGGCAACAGGCGTTAGGTTAGAATCGGGTGTCGATGGCGAGGGAAGCCTGCTCCTGAAGTACGCGGACATGGATGCGGTTATTATGTATTCGAAAATAACACAATCCTCGCTGCCTTCCGAGATTCAGGGAGAGAACGGCAGCATTCTCATCGATAAGATCAGCGAACCGGAGAAGGTCGTCATCCAGTACCGCGACGGCAGAGAGGAAGACCTGTCGCAGCCGACCTCCGGAAATTCGATGTATTACGAAGCGAAGGAATTTATCGAGTTGGTCGAGGCCGGCAAGACGGAATCGGCGATTAACTCGCTGGCAACTTCCATGCTGGCCATGGAAGTTATGGATGAGGCGAGAAAGCAGCTGGGGCTTGTGTTTCCGGCGGATTTGAAGGCTTAAATGGTAGTTGAGACTGCTCTTAGGAGCAGTCTTTTTTTTGTATCAATCGGGCTGTAGATTAGCTTGGAAATCATCCAGTCAAACTAAAAAATCCAATGAAATGGCGAGCTCGGTCGATGGATGGCGTCCTAACGGAAAAAGAAAAGTTTCGAGGCAACCAAGCGAGTGCGAACAAATTTATTTTAAAAATAGTTTGACAAAACCCAAATGCTGGCTTTATTATGATGAGAATCAAATGAAGGGAGGCCGACCACTATGTTCAGCTACAATCTACCTGTCGAAACACAG
This sequence comes from Paenibacillus sp. J22P218, assembly GCF_056269195.1. Classification (NCBI taxonomy): domain Bacteria; kingdom Bacillati; phylum Bacillota; class Bacilli; order Caryophanales; family Paenibacillaceae; genus Paenibacillus; species Paenibacillus sp. J22P218. The sequence goes on along the minus strand of NZ_JBWDNL010000009.1, from coordinate 246,667 downwards.
CTTCAACTACAGCTTAATAGCTTGTCCATGTCGTCGGCCTCATCGGGGCCCTCGACTGCTTTCTAATACTTCGCGCTTATTGAAATTTGTTGCGAAGTAGCAGAAGCATAGGCGTATTGAAGCCGTGGACGATGAGTATCGTCCGCGGCTTTTTTGCGTTCATTTCCGTCACAGAGAGGGTTAGAGAAGTTATGAAAGAAATGTATTATCAGCAGGTAAGCCTGCCAGCGGGACAGGTGCATGTGTATGCCGGACCCGAATTGTTCGCCGCGCTTGATTACAAAGTGTTCGAAATGGCGAACAACAATTTGCAAATTCCGAATCAATTTTATATGAGCTACACACCGGACGTTCACGTCGGAGTAGGAACGTGTATTGGAACGACTGCCGTATGGCAAACCGAGAACGGGTATGTGTCGCCGTCTATTGTCGGCAGCGATATCGGCTGCGGCATGCGGGTGCATCTGACGAATATGCACAAGGATGAATTACAAGATATTAAGCTGCGGCGCAAGCTGGTGAAGGCGATCGATAAGTATTTGCCTTCTGAAGAGCATGCACGGGGCCACTTCTCCGATATTCGGCTTGAGCATGTGCTGAAGAAGGGATTGCATGGACTGCCGAAGAAATATGTCCCTGACGCATATACGCCGCGCAAAGCGAGCTCGCTCACCCATGTCGAGAGCAGCAAGTTCAGCTTCGATGAGGAAGCGCTGAACCGGTTTCCCGAGGTGGTGTGGCATCGCTCGCACCGTCAGCTAGGGACGCTAGGCGGAGGCAATCACTTCGCGGAGATTCAAGCGATTGAGATTGCGGAGGAGAACCGCGATATTGCGCAGAGCTGGGGCCTATTCGACGGTCAGGTTGCCGTCATGATCCATTCCGGCTCGCGGGCTTGGGGCGGATCGGTCAGCCAGTATTGCAGCAATGACATTGCGAAGATGATGCGGGCCGAAGGCATTGGCACGGCCGATCCGAAGCTCGTATACGCCCCGCTGTCCCACCCGCTTGGCGAGATGTATGTGAATCTGCTTTATTCCTCGTTGAATTACGCCGTCGTCAATCGCCATCTCATAGCCTATGCCATTCGCGAGGCAGGCAAGGAAGTATTCGGCTCGAAGTTCGAGATGAGCACGCTATACGATCTCATGCATAATTACGCATGGGAGGAGCAGCATGACGGAGGAAATTATTTCGTTCATCGCAAAGGCGCGACACGAGCGCTGCCGGCAGGGCATCCGGACAATCCGCAGACCTATGCGGCTACGGGCCATCCGGCGCTCATTCCAGGTTCGATGGGAACGTCCTCGTATATTATGGTTGGCAGCGAGGGCGGCAAAAACAATTTTCATTCCATCTGCCACGGAGCGGGGCGCATTCGGTCGCGCAGCGCCACGAAGCGGCTCATCACTGTAGATGAGTTCGCGTCCGCCATGCGCGTCGGCGAGGAAGATGAGGTTGTCGTGGGTAAGCGCTCGCTGGAGTCGCTCATCGATGAGTCCCCTCAAGCTTATAAGGACGTCGATCAAATTATCGAGAGCGTCGTGGGCGCGGGGCTCGCCAGCGTAGTCGCGAAGTGCAAGCCGCTCGCAACAGTGAAGGGCGTATAGGATAGAACGAACGATTATTAATAGAAGAGAGAAGAGGAAGTGACCCTAATGACCGAAGTCCGTTATGAAATTTTGCAGCAATTAGGCGACATAGAGCGGGAGGAAAATGTTCGAATCTTATATGCATGCGAATCGGGAAGCCGGGCTTGGGGCTTCCCTTCCAAAGACAGTGATTATGATGTGAGATTCATCTATGTGAGGCCGGTTGAATGGTATTTGTCTATATTCAGCGGCAGAGATGTCATCGAGCGGCCGATCAGCGACATGCTGGACATTAACGGTTGGGACTTGAAGAAGGCGCTTGGTTTATTCCGCAAGTCCAACCCGCCGCTGCTCGAGTGGCTGCAGTCGCCAATACCGTATTTCGAGAATAGTACGGTAGCGAATCGGATTCGAGAGATCTCGCCGTTATCTTTTTCGCCGAAATCCTGTATGCATCACTATCTGAATATGGCTAGAGGCAACTATCGAGAGTATTTGCAGGGTGAGCAGGTCAGAATCAAAAAGTATTTTTACGTGCTGAGGCCGCTCCTGGCTTGCGAATGGATCGACACCGAAGGAACGATGCCCCCGATGGAATTCGAACATCTTGTCAGGGCATATATGGCAGAGGGAAGCGAGCTGCGTAATGTCGTGGAGGAGATGCTTGCGCGCAAAAAAGCCGGAGACGAGCTCGATTACGAGCCACAGCTCAAAGTCATCAACGCATACATAGAGAGTAAGCTTGCCTATTTCGAGAAAGCGGCTGCTGCGCATAAAGCGCCGGAGACGCTGCTGGACGATAAGCTGGATGATCTGTTCCGACAGGTGTTGAAGGAAGTATGGAGCTAGAGCCGACAAGGATAGTGGATGGTACATAGGAGGGAATAAGAGGTGGCAATCGTACAACTGAGCTCGAGCAATCCAGATCTGTCGTTCGTGATTAAGAAAAATCCGAATGCGGGCATGATGCTTCGAGCGGTAAGGAAAGGAATCGCCTACGGCTGGTACAGCGAGCCGTCGACGTTCCATGTTTACTTCAAGGATGCGGATAATGAGGTTTCGTTCAAAAAACACGCAAAGGACGACTTCGAATACTTGAACGTATCCCGTTACAATACACCGCTGTTCCCGCTCGCGGCGATCAATGAGTTTTTCTCAGCGCCGCTGAAGGCTCAGGATACGCGGGATGTAGAAGGCTATGAGCATACGCTTCATATCAATATGATTCATATTCATCTTGTGCGTTATATTGAGTTTTTCAATAAACATATGCAAGGCTTCACGTTCGAAATGGAGCATCTTGCTCACAAGAGCTATTCACTTACGATTAAAACGGAGAAAAGCCTGCATCAGCTGATGCATGTCGCCAGCGTGCTTTGCTTGTTTCTAGCGTTGTTCGGCGAGGAGTACCTCGATCTTTCAGATGACTTGATCGTGAAGTACATGAAGAGCGTTCAACTAATCGACGCGCCGTTCTACATTCGCAGTCTGTTCGCCCGGAACTTCCTTTCGACAAGAGAGCGATTCAAGAAGTATAAAGCCGAGCTGGAGAGATCGGATCGTTACGCGATCAGCTTCGAATTCGGCGGTACGGCGCAGCAGCGGCGAAGCTTCATCGGCGGCGTGCTGCCGTTCAACAAAGCGATCGTGGACGTCGGCTGCGGTGAAGGTTTCTACGCGATTCCTTTCGCGGCGAAGATCGAAGACAGCTATTACGCGATCGATATTAACGAGCCATTGCTGGAAATCGTGCAGCGTAAGGCGCAAGCAAAGGACATTGACAATATCGCGACGTACCCGTCGATTGACCAGTTTGTCGGACAATATAATGGGGAGCGCGTCGATGTCGTCATGACCGAGGTGATCGAGCATATGAGCGAAGAAGAAGCGGCTGAGCTCATTGTACAAATATGCGGCAGCGTGGATTTCGATCATTTTGTGCTGACGACGCCTAACGCGGATTTCAATACGTATTACGAGCTGGAGGACTTCCGGCATGACGATCATAAATGGGAAATGGGACGCACCCAGTTCGAGCAGTGGTTGCATCGCATTATCGCACCGCTAGGTGTAACCTGCGAGTTCGTTGCAATTGGCGACGGCGTGAATGGTGTGCGGACGACGCAAGGCGCGATTTTGAGAAAGAGGGGGGAATAGGAACAGTGGAAATAACGACGAAGGTTCATACGATATTTATGTTGATCGGATCGACGGAATGCGGCAAAACGACGTTCGCGAAGCATGTTCTTATTCCTCAGCTTGGCTTCGAGGATGCAGCGCGCGGCGTGAAGGCGAACGTACAATATTTGTCCTCCGATGGCATTCGCCAGGAGCTGCTTGGCTATGAATACGATAAGTACGACCAATTAATGCTTGAGGCAAGCGCTCAAGCGTTCCAGCTATTGTACGAGCGGCTGCGTATGGTGACATCATTCCCGGTGAACGCGGAATTCGTTGTTGTCGATACGACTGGACTTGCTGAGGACTTTAGGGAAAAGGTTCGGGAAATCGCGAAAGCGAATCATTATAACCTAGAGGTTATCCTGTTCGACTACAAGAAGCGGGAAGATTATTACGCCTCAGAGCGTTCGAAGAAGCTGATTACGGCCCATATTAATCGGCTGCGCAAAGAAGTGCTCGGTTCACTGGCAAGGGAGCAATACGGCAAGATTCATAAAGTGAGGGAGAAGGACTTCTTGTCGCCGGTCGATGGCGGTGCTAATCCCGATTATAAGGTTAACATCACGAATAAGGATGAATTGATTTCGTGCTCATTGCCTCAAGACGGCAAATACATCGTCGTTGGCGACGTGCATGAAAGTGTCGATGAGTTGAAGGCGCTGCTCGTTAGCTTTGGTTTCGAGCTGGATGGCAATAGTCTTATTCATACGGACAAGACGCGGAATACGAAAGTGCTGCTTGCAGGCGATTGGATTGATAAGGGCGGTCGAACGGGAGAGATTATCGAGTTTCTCTATGACAATCAAGACAACTTCCTGTTCGTGATAGGCAACCATGAGAATTTTGTGAGCAAGTACATGAAAGGCGAGATCAAGGGCGTGGAGCAGGAGCTCTTGGATAACTTTTTCGATTCGACGAAGACGCTCTCGAAGGATAATTCGCTGCTCGCCAAGTTCGACCATTTGGTCTCATTGTCGAAGTCGTTCTATCGACTGATCGGCACGCGTACGCCATCGTTTTATGTAACGCATGCGCCTTGCGAGAACAAGTATATTGGTAAGCTGGATAGCGATTCGGAGCGCCATCAACGCAACTTCCGCATTGACCGCGACAAGCCGCTCGAAGAGCAACTGCCATTCTTGAAGCGGGATGCGGTAGGCAACCATCCGTATCATCTGTTCGGCCATATTGCGGCGCAGCAGTCGTTCCGTATCAAAAATAAGATTCATATCGATACAGGCGTTGTGCAGGGCAATGCGCTAACAGGAGTCATATTGGCGCATAAACCTTTCTTCAAGACGCAGAAGGCTGGGGCGGTCATTTCGGATGAGCCATTGCCGCTCTTGTTCAAGGAGGAACGCAAAGTATCGCTGCAGGAGCTTAGCGATGAGGATTCACGCAGGCTGCAATACATTTCGAACAATAAGATTAACTTTGTATCGGGAACAATGTCGCCTGCGGATAAGGACGAAGCTGCCGGAGAGCTGGAGTCTCTTGCGCGCGGACTGGATTATTTTGCGAATCGCGGCATTCATAAGGTCGTGCTGCAGCCGAAGTATATGGGCTCTAGATGCAATGTGTATTTGCACAGAGAGCTTGAGCAGTGCTTCGCTGTCAGCCGCAATGGATACAAGATAAATGCGGTCGATATGGCACCGGTGTATGAGGTTTTACTTGGCAAGTTGGGTTCCTATATGGAGGAAAACGGGATCGAAATGCTGTTGCTTGACGGAGAGCTGCTTCCTTGGCTGGCGCTTGGCGATGGCCTCATTCAGCGGCAGTTCAAGCCGATAGGCAAGGCGCTTGAGACAGAGCTTGCTCATCTGGCTGGGAGCGGATTCGACGAGGCTTTGGGCAAGCTGCTGCAAGCATATGAAGAAAGCGGCTTCGAGAAGGATCAGCATCATATGGCGAAGAACGTGCTTAGCGAGAAGCATGGGGCAAACATCTATCAATCTTATAAGCATGTTGCCGATCTGCGAGGGAAGCATGTTCCGCTCCACGAGCATATTGGCGCTTATGAAACGTACAAGAAGCAGCTTGAATTGTATGCCGAAGCAGGCGAACTGTCGTATAAGCCGTTCGCGCTGCTTAAGATTGTTTACCAGAACGGCGAAGAGCTGCTGCCGGATTGGCCGACTTCGGAGATGTACCGGTTCTTGTCGGATGACGAATTCGTTGTGCTTGATTTGTCTGAGGCGGGGAGTTATGAGGCAGCGGAGCGCTACTTCGCCGAGCTGACGGTAGAGCAACATATGGAGGGTGTCGTCATCAAACCGGAGGAGCGGGATGAGCGGACGCTGCCTTATATGAAGGTTCGGAATAAAGAATATTTGTCGATCATTTACGGATACGATTATCGTTTTCCTCATAAGTACGGCAAGCTATTGAAGCAGAAGAATATTCAGCTTAAAGCGAGGACGTCGCTCAATGAGCATCGCCTCGGCAATCGGATGCTCGCGATACCGTTCGCCGATATTAACACGGCGAATGAGAGCTATAGAGCAGCGGCAGCTGAGCTGCTATTCGAGACAGCCAAGGAGAAGGAAATCGATCCGAGGCTGTAATCAGGAAGAAGGAAGCATTTTGCGTCACGGGTTAACCGGGCGCAGAATGCTTTTTTTCTACGCAGGCAAAGTTCGAGTTCGGCTATCCGAGCCTCGGTTGCTGATACTAACGGACACCAGAGACCCTTATGGGTCTGATTTGCGATTTTAACTGTACTAACGGACAAATAAGCCTCTAACAGGTGTGTTTGGCAGCGGAAATCGCTTCGATTGGCGCAATTAGCGTCTGTCGTGTCCGTTACGATGCAGCGGTGGTCGAATAATGGCAATTAGGGTCATTTATGTCCGTTAGCCGACTGCTCCTAATTGAGTCGCCGTAGTTTTTTTGCGTGTAACAAAGCAATATTCGCATCGGTCTCTAATTATTGGGTAATAGTAGTTAGGAAGGAAAAGGAGGGATCAAGGTGAAGCTCACGCATGAACAGCGAATACAGCTGCATGGCTTCAATAACCTGACGAAGTCGCTCAGCTTCAATATGTACGATATCTGCTATACGAGGTCGAAAGAGGAGCGAGAGTCTTACATCGCCTATATCGACGAGCAATACAATTCGGATCGGCTGACGAAAATATTGAATGACGTGTCCGATATTATCGGCGCTCATGTGCTCAATACCGCCAAGCAGGATTATGTGCCGCAGGGCGCAAGCGTAACGCTGCTCGTATCGGAAGGGCCGATTGTCGAGGTGCCGACGGAGTCGTTCGAGGAGTCGCCGGGACCGCTGCCGAATTCGGTTGTCATGCAGCTCGATAAGAGTCATATTACGGTCCATACGTACCCTGAATACCATCCGGACGAAGGAATCAGCACGTTTCGAGCAGACATCGACGTATCGACCTGCGGTGAGATCTCACCTCTCAAGGCGCTCAACTACTTGATCCATTCTTTCGATACGGACATTATGACGATCGATTACCGGGTGCGCGGATTCACGAGAGATATCTACGGCGATAAGCTGTTCATTGATCACGATATCAATTCGATCCAAAATTATATTCCGAAGGAAGAAGCCTCCCTGTACGATATGATCGACGTCAATATTTATCAGGAGAACGTATTCCATACGAAGTGCAAGCTGAAGCAATTCGATTTGAACAATTATTTGTTCGGCTACACGAAGGACGAGCTGACGCAAATGGAGCAAGAGGAGATTACGAGCCGCTTGAAGTCAGAAATGGATGAAATCTTTTATGGCAAAAATATAAGGAGCTGATCACAGATGACGAATGCATCCAATAATAAAACGCCTGTGTTTCCGCCGCAAAATCAAAATCGACAGCCGGGCATCGAATCGGAAATGAATCCGCTGCCGATCTACGAATGGGAAGGATATAAGGCGGCGGGCAAGCTGAAGGGGAAGGTCGCAATCATTACGGGCGGCGACAGCGGAATCGGCCGTGCGGTTTCGGTTGCCTACGCGAAGGAGGGCGCCGACGTCTGCATCGTGTATCTGAACGAGCACGACGATGCGAAGACGACGAAAGCAGCCGTTGAGCGGGAGGGTGTGAGGTGCCATCTGCTGGCTGGCGATGTCGGAGACGAATCGTTCTGCAAGGATGTCGTGAAGCAAACGATAGAGACGCTCGGCAGACTGGACATCGTCGTTAACAATGCGGCTGAGCAGCATGTCAGGAAGAAGCTGGAGGACATTACGGCCGAGCAGCTTCATGCAACGTTCCGCACGAACGTGTTCAGCATGTTCTATCTGACAATCGCAGCGATGCCGCATCTGAAAGCGTCGGCCTCTATTATTAATACAGCTTCGATCACAGCGTACAAAGGCAATCCGACGTTGATCGATTACTCCTCAACCAAAGGAGCAATTGTATCGTTCACCCGTGCGCTCGCCGCCAACCTCGCCGCCCAGGGAATCCGCGTCAACGGCGTTGCTCCCGGCCCGATCTGGACACCGCTTATCCCGGCTTCTTTCGACCCGCAGTCCGTGTCGACTTTCGGAACGGACACGCCGATGGGACGCGCCGGCCAACCGTATGAGCTGGCTGCGGCGTACGTCTATCTGGCATGCGATGATTCCAGCTATGTGACCGGTCAGATGCTTCATATTAACGGCGGTGAGATTGTGAATGGTTAAATGATATCGGAGGGAGCATGGCTTACAGAAAGCCATGCTCCTTGGCGTAATTACCCCAATGCGGCCGTCTGCCATCGACGTCGACGATGCCGAATTCATCGGACATGGTCCAACTCGGGAATACAAGCCCGGAACGAGACATCAGATCGGTACTTGCGGCCAGCGCAGCAATGCCCTTCCCGATATAATAAGGCGTCTCCGATTGCAAGAAATGGACGGCGTTAGGATCGTCGCTATGGTGGACGGCATCCTGCCAGTTGTCCTCGGTTACATTGAAGTGCTCAAGCATTTCCTCGGAACGAAGGAAGCCAGGCGTAATGGCTATTGCAGCGACTCCGTGAGGCTGAAGCTCCGCCGCCATCGCTTCTGCAAGATGGATGGGCGAGATCTTCGCTAAGCTGTAGAACAGATTGCCGCGATAGCGGTAGTCAATGCCGTCTGTAACTTCGATAATGAGTCCCTGCCCGCGGGCAACCATAAGCGGCGCGCCGTAATAGCTCGTGATGAGATGGGACTTTACCGCACGCTCTTGCATGAGCAGTCCGTTCGCCAGCGATTGCTCCCAGAACGGCTTGCCCCATTCGCTCAGCTTCTCGCCGCCCCAAATATTGTTGACGAGAATATCGAGCTGTCCCTCGTGCTCTTCCTTGATCCGTTCGAATAACGCTTGTACTTCCGACGGATTCGTATGATCGACACGGACAGGAACGCCGATGCCGCCGCCCGCAGTGACGAGCTCGGCCGTCTCCTCGATCGTCTCCGATCTGTTTAAGTCCGATGGATTTCCCCGCATGCTTCTTCCTGTGCAATAAACCGTTGCCCCTGCAGCACCTAGACCTACGGCGATCCCGCGTCCTGCACCGCGCGTCGCGCCTGCAACGACTGCTATTTTTCCTTCTAATGGCTTCATTCGGATGCTCCTCTATACATGTATTTGATCCATTGTTATTGTAGTTTAACAAAGAATACATGACAGCATACTGTCATATATATTACTGAGCGCAAGCATGGCTTGAACGAGCAATGGTCATTTCGTTATGGTATGATTAATGGATAAATCTCGTCGTCTCTTCAGGAGACGATTGTATAAAGGAGAGATGCCAGCTATGGCTATAGCATTCGAACAGTACTTACAAAAATATGCGCAATTGATCGTCAAAACAGGCGTTAACGTGCAGCAAGGACAAGAGGTCTTCATTACCGGAGCTGTCGAGCAGGCATCCTTCGTCCGACTCGTAGCTGCCGCAGCCTACGAAGCGGGAGCGGGCAACGTACATGTGGAGTGGACGGACGACGCTTTGTCCAGACTCAAATACGAGAAAGCAGACGATAAAGTGTTCACGGAGTATCCGCAATGGGAGACGGATAAGCGTAATTCATTCGTCGAGCGCGGAGCGGTGTTCGTCTCCATCGTGTCATCCAGCCCGGACCTGTTGAAAGGAATCGATCCAACAAGGATCGGCAATTTCCAAAAGGCTGCAGGGCAAGGCTTGCGCGAGTTCCGCAGAGCAACCCAAGCCGACAAAGTGAGTTGGACAGTTGTCGCGGCCGCGGGCAAGGAATGGGCTGCGAAGGTGTTCCCGAACGCTGGCGGGCAAGAAGCGGTCGAACTGCTGTGGAACGCGATATTCGACTCCGTTCGTCTGCATGCGGAGGACCCGGTGCAAGCATGGGAAGAGCATCATGAAACGTTGTCGGCGAAGAGCGACAAGCTGAATGAATATCGTTTCCACAAGCTTCATTATACGGCGCCAGGAACGGATCTTACGATCGAGCTGGCCGAAAAGCATATTTGGGTTGCTGCAGGCAGCACGAACGTGCAAGGCGTGCCGTTCATGGCGAACATGCCGACGGAAGAAGTGTTCACGGTACCATTGAAAGAAGGCGTGAACGGTTATGTGTCGAGCACCAAGCCGCTTAGCTACGGAGGCAACATTATCGACCGTTTCAAGGTGACGTTCGAGAATGGGCGCATTGTCGGAACGGAAGCGGAAGAAGGCCATGAATTTTTGCAAAAGCTTGTAGAAATCGACGAAGGCTCTCATTACTTGGGTGAAGTGGCGCTTGTACCGCATCAATCGCCGATCTCGGAATCGAATATATTGTTCTACAACACGTTATTCGACGAGAATGCATCGAATCACTTGGCCATTGGCAGCGGTTATGCCTTCAACATCGAAGGAGGCAAAACGATGTCTCCCGAGGAATTGATCGCCAATGGCGTCAATAGCAGCATTACGCATAATGACTTCATGATCGGTTCTGCCGAAATGGATATCGACGGCATTCAGAAGGACGGCACGGTCATCCCGATCTTCCGCAAAGGAAATTGGGCATTTTAATCAATAACTAGGGTTATCCTTATAGAAGAGGGGCAGTTGCGCAGCAGGCTTTGGCCGGTGCAACCGCTTCTCTTTTTTTATTTCGCATTCATGATTATTAAGAGGGGATATGTGGAAAAACATACAAGAGTCGCACAAATGGGGGTCATTCTATATGACAAATGTCATATAGGTCTCTTGACGTTTATGACTACAGGTCATGACGATTTTTCTTTACAATGAATATTGAGGATGCCGGACGATTGAAAATACTTCATGTATCTTCCATGCGTTATATTGAGGAGTGAGTTTGCATGACAGAGCAGAAACAAGCGAACTTGAAAAAAGAAGTCGCACCTTACGAAAAAACCGAATTGAAATCGAGCATTAGACAGCTCATTAACACGATAGTGCCATTAGTGTTACTTTGGTACGCTGCTTATTATAGTTTGTCCATATCTATCCTGCTTACGCTTGCAATCGGAATCGTCGCTTCCGGCTTTGTTATTAGAACGTTCATCATATTCCATGACTGCTGTCATCAGTCGTTCTTCAAGAGCCGCCGAGCCAACGATATTATCGGCACGATAACAGGCGTCTTAACGCTCGTTCCTTATCAGCAATGGAAAAACTCGCATTCAATTCACCATGCGACGAGCAGCAATCTCGACAAACGCGGAGTAGGCGATCTGTGGATTCTGACCGTGGACGAATACGCTGCAGCGTCAAAGTGGACGAAGCTGGCTTACCGTCTATACCGCCATCCGCTCGTCATGTTTGGATTAGGTCCGATTGGCGTGTTTATGGTGCAATACCGCTTCAACCGTAAAGGCGCCAAACGCAAGGAACGTTTGAATACGTATTTGACGAATATACTTATCGTAGCGCTGTACGCGCTGTTAATCTGGGCTATCGGCTGGAAAGCCTTCTTGCTGGTACAAGGTCCGATCTTCTACTTGTCCGGTGTACTCGGTATTTGGCTGTTCTACGTACAGCATCAATTCGAGGATTCTTACTTCGAGCATAATGATGAATGGAGTTACGTGAAAGCAGCTGTGGACGGAAGCTCTTACTACAAGCTGCCGAAGGTGCTGCAATGGATGACCGGAAATATTGGCTACCATCATGTGCATCATTTGAGCCCCAAAGTGCCTAACTATTACTTGGAGGAAGCGCATAACTCAACGCCTCCGCTGCACCAAGCAACGACGATTACGATCAAGGAAAGTCTCGAATCGCTGAAGTTCCGTCTATGGGATGAAACAGGCGGCAAGTTCGTCAGCTTCAGAGAGGTGAGAGGCCGTCTGAAACAGTCAAGCAGGGCTCATAAGGCTGCCAAAAGAAGCTCGACAAGGCCTAGCTTGCAAGGCAAGTAAGCAGTGATTGCCGATACGCCGGTATATGCTACAATACTAGCATGTTGACTACCCGGGGCCGGCATGATGGAAAGCCTCTCTGGCTATAGGAGAATGAAGCATGATGCAGAAGTGGTATCAAATCTTTCATAAAAGCACAGGATTAAGCCCATACGTTTGGGTCGTCCTGTGCATTCTTCCTTTTTACTTCATATTTCGTTCTTCGACGACGTACGAGATCGTGTATGGGATTTTGATGATCATCCTATTCTTCGTATGTTACGTGCTTTCGTTCGTATCAAAAGGATGGAAGCTTTACTTCTGGACGAGTATGCAGATTGTGATCTCGATAGCGATGACGCTGCTGTTCAGTTATGTTTACTTCTCGATTTTCCTGGCGCTCTTTATCGGTAACGTGCAGAACCGAATCGGATTTTTCACCTTGTATGCCGTACATTTGATTACGACGTTTGCTACGATTAACTACGGTTTCGTATCGTCGAACCCGCTGTTCATCTCGCAGTTCCCGTTTGTATTGGTCTGCTTGATCGTCGTTATTCTGCTGCCTGTCAATACCTATAACCGGATCAAACAAGACCGCTTGCAAGGGCAGCTAGAGGATGCCAATAAGCGGATATCCGATCTCATAACGTTGCAGGAGCGTCAGCGGATCGCTCGCGATCTGCATGATACGCTCGGACAGAAGCTGTCGCTGATTGGACTTAAGAGCGACTTGGCGGGTAAGCTCCTCACGAAAAATCCGGCTAAAGCGCAAGCGGAGATCAACGATGTGAGACAGACGGCCCGCACAGCGCTTAAGGAAGTCAGGGAGCTTGTGACGCAAATGCGCGGGACGAGAGTTGAGGATGAGATGTTCCGCGTGATGCAAATATTGAAGGCGGCAGAGATTGAGTTCCGCCTCGAAGGCGAAGTGAAGCTGGCCGATGCGTCGCTGCTTATAGAGAACGTGCTGAGCATGTGCTTGAAAGAAGCGGTTACGAATGTGGTGAAGCACAGCGGGGCGACGGAATGTTTGGTTGCGATTGAGCCTAGGCGGGGAGAGCTGGTCATTCGTGTGTATGATAACGGGATCGGGATTGCGAATGCCGCGAATGCGATGAGGGGTAACGGCCTGCAAGGCATGAAGGAGAGACTGGAGTTCGTCAACGGAAGCCTGGAGATCCAATCCGTCGAAGGAGCTGGAACAACCTTGCTTATGAAGGTGCCTATCCCTATCATACAGCCTGCAAAGGAGGCAGAAGCGTGATTTCAATTGTTATTGCGGAGGATCAGCGGATGCTGCTGGGGGCGCTTGCTTCATTGCTTGATCTGGAGGACGATATGAAAGTCGTCGGTACGGCAGGTAATGGAGAGGAAGCGATAGCGCTTGTCCAGCGTCATAAACCGGATATCTGCATCATGGATATTGAGATGCCGGTGAAGAGCGGCCTGGAGGCCGCTGAAGAGCTGAAGGGTCTGGGCTGTAAAGTGATGATCTTAACGACGTTCGCGAGGGCGGGTTATTTCGAACGCGCGCTGAAGGCTGGCGTTAGTGCCTACATGCTCAAGGACAGCCCGAGCGAGGAGCTGGCTGGATCGATTCGCAGCGTCATGGCGGGCCGTCGCATCTATGCAACCGAGCTTGTGGACGAGGCTTACGGCGGCCAAGACAATAATCCGCTTACCGAGCGCGAGAAGGAAGTGCTCGGACTCGTCGCGGACGGCAAGAATACGAAGGAAATTGCGAGCGAGCTGTTCATAACGACAGGAACGGTCCGCAACTATATATCGGTTATCCTTGATAAGCTTGGGGTTAACAACCGGATTGAGGCGATCACCCGGTTCAAGGAGAAAGGCTGGTTTAAGTAAAAGCATTGGGTAAGTGAACGGCAGGACTGGAGTAAAAGCTCCGGTCCTGTTTTTTTGTAGTAGATGTAAAGCAAACGCAGTATGTTGCGAATAGAACATGCCCAATTGGAAAAAATAACTTGACATTGAATTCATATATGTCATAATGATATTATCAAATTGAAATTATCGAATTCAATATCATTCAAAGCAGGTGAATCCAATGTCCGAGCAAATTGAGAACGAATCAAACTATTCATCGAACCATTATCGTACGCCAGACGGCGCGCCTGCGGATATTGTAATATTCACTATTACATCGACCGAAAGAAATATAGGTAAGAAGGCGCTGCCGCTTAGAGAGCTGCAAGTGCTGTTGATTGAGAGGAAGCGCTGGCCGTTCGAAGGTCAGTGGGCGCTCCCGGGCGGGTTCGCCAAGGAGACGGAGACGATCCAGGCGTGCGCGGAGCGCGAGCTTGCGGAGGAAACGGGCGTATCGGGGCTTCATATCGAATATTTCAACGTATACAGCAAGCCGGGACGTGATCCCAGAGGCTGGATTATCTCCCACGCCTTCTTCGCGCTCGTCCATGAATCACTGCTTGAAGAGCGCCGCGCGGCGGACGATGCCGCGGATGTCAGGCTGTTCACGGTGGAGGAGGCACTGGCGATGGACCTGGCATTCGATCATAACGAGGTGCTTAGAGACGCGCTCGATCGAATCCGTCACAGCATGCTGACAACGACGATTGCGAAGCAATTTTTGCCCGAAGAGTTCACGATTAGCGAGCTGTACCAAGTGATTCAGACGGTCGTGCCGGAGTTCGAAGAACAAAATTTTATTCGTAAAATAACGTCGACGCAAAGCCGTAAAGGCCTCATTGAAGAAGCGATAAATCATGCGGGGCAGCAGAAGATGTCCAATCGCTATTCTCAGCGTTCAGCGCAGCTTTATCGATTTACCGATTATGTGCCTCAGTTGTCTATTTACAGCTAGGCATTCTTTTTTAAAGGTTCATATTGTCGTTTTGAAACTATTAAGATAGGGACGGTGTTGTTGATGAAAGCATTGATCGTTATCGATTACACGATTGATTTTGTGGTAGGGAAGCTGCCTTGCGGCGAGCCGGGTATCGCGATTGAGGGGCGAATTGCAGAGCTGACGAAGCAATTCGCGGAGCAAGGGGAATATGTCGTTATGGCCGTTGATTTGCATGAGGAGAATGACAGCTGCCATCCCGAGCACAAGCTGTTCCCTCCTCATAATATTCGCGATACGGAAGGACGCCGTCTATACGGCAAGCTAGATGAAGTGTATGAACAGCATAAAGCTAACATCTATTGGATGGACAAAACGCGGTACAGCGCTTTTGCCGGGACTGATCTGGAGCTGAAGCTGCGGGAGAGAGGCATTACCGAGCTGCATTTGGTTGGCGTCTGCACCGACATTTGCGTCTTGCATACCGCTGTCGATGCCTATAACAAAGGTTTCGAGATTCACGTCCATGAAGATGCTGTTGCCAGCTTTAATGAAGCAGGACATGAGTGGGCGCTGGGGCATTTCCGCCATACACTTGGCGCTGCAGTAGAGAAAGAAGGAGAGTGAGCCCATATGAACGGACCTAACTTAACGCTTCATACCGATAAATATCAGATTAATATGATGTATGCGCACTGGCTGCATGGCACAGCGAATGAGAAGGCGGTATTCGAGGCTTACTTCCGTAAGCTGCCCTTTGGCAACGGCTATGCGGTATTCGCCGGACTAGAGCGGATCGTCCGCTATATCGAGGATCTGCGCTTCGGCGACGAAGAAATCGACTATTTGCGCACGCAAGAGGAGAACTATCAGGAAGCGTTTCTGGAAGAACTGCGGAGCTTCCGGTTCACGGGCAATCTATACGCCGTCCCCGAAGGGACCGTTGTATTCGCAGGGGTGCCGCTCCTATGCGTAGAGGCGCGGATGTTCGAAGCACAGCTGATCGAGACGGCGATGCTGAATTTCTTAAACTATCAGACGCTTATTGCGACGAAAGCGGCGCGCGTGAAGCAAGCTGCTCAAGATGACGTGCTGCTGGAGTTCGGTACGCGCAGAGCGCAGGAAGCGGACGCAGCCGTATGGGGAGCAAGGGCGGCTTACATTGGAGGGTTCCATGCGACGTCGAATATGCGTGCGGGCATGATGTTCGGCATTCCGGCCAAAGGGACGCATGCCCATGCATGGGTGCAGGGTCATGATACGGAAGAGGAGGCATTCCGCAAATATGCGGAGGCGCTGCCCGATCAAGTGACGCTGCTCGTCGACACTTACAATACGCTCACAAGCGGCGTTCCGAACGCGATCAAAGTGGCGAAGCTTCTTGAGAGTCAGGGCAAGCGGATGCAGGCGATCCGACTGGACAGCGGGGATCTCGCTTACTTGTCGCAGACAGCCCGCAAGATGCTTGACGAGGCAGATCTTCCTTACGTGAAGATTGTCGCGTCGAATGATCTTGATGAAAATATTATTTTCAACCTGAAGGCGCAAGGCGCGCGGATCGACACTTGGGGTGTTGGCACGAAGCTCATCACGGCGGCCGATCAGCCGGCGCTAGGCGGCGTCTATAAGCTGGTCGCCAGGGAGAAGGACGGCGAATACATTCCCGTTATCAAAATATCGGGCAACCCCGAGAAAGTAACGAATCCCGGTTATAAGGAAGTATATCGCATTGTGAACACCCGTACGGGTAAAGCGGAAGCGGACTACGTCACGCTTAAGGGAGAGAAGGCGGCGGCAGACGGCAAGCGGATTAAGTTATTCGATCCGGTGCATCCGTACATTCATAAATATGTCGATGAGTATGAGGCTATCTCGTTGTTGCAGCCGATATTTGCGGCAGGCAAGCTTGTATATGAGCTTCCGAAGCTTAATCGTATACAGGAATATCATGCAGCGCAGCTTACGCTGTTCTGGCCGCAATATTTGCGCAAGCTTAATCCTGAAGCTTATCGGATCAGCTTAAGCGAGGCGGCCTACAAGCTGAAGATGGATTTGATCGAGCAGCATCACGGATAACGGATAGGCATTGTGCAGCTAAGGAAACGGGGGAGAGGAAGATGAATAAGACGTGGACGATGGTCGCTGCGCTAATCATTATGCTTGGAATCGCTTATTACACGTCGACTACAACGCTTGAAGTTGTGGCGACGACAACAGGGCTGCTCAGCGTTTGGTTAACGGCTAGAGAGAAGATTTGGGCATGGCCAATCGGTCTAGTGAACGTCGCTTGCTTCTTCTACATGTTCTATGAAGTGAAGCTTTACGCGGATATGACGCTGCAGGTGTTTTTCTTCATTTTAAGCATCTATGGCTGGGTCATTTGGCTGACGAAACGGAACGGTGCGAAGGTAAGGCCGACACGGCGAATTACGCCGAGGCTGGCGGGGATCCTGCTAGTCGCTCTGTTCGCGGGAACAGGGATATGGGGGTATGTGCTCTCGACGTACACGGACGCATCGATTCCTTATCCAGACGCCTTCATCGCGATGTTAAGTTTAATTGCCCAAATGCTGCTATCGTACAAAATATTAGAGAACTGGTACTGTTGGATCGTCGTTGACGTGTTATCGGTAGGCATGTATTTGTATAAAGGTTTGAATATGCTCGCCTTCCTATACGTGATCTTCTTGTGCATCGCTATCTCGGGACTTATCACTTGGAAAAAACAGCAGGAGGTGGCGACATGGGAGAACGAGAGCGCCGCATTGGACTGACGCTTGGCAAATATGCGCCGTTTCACAAGGGCCATCAATATGTTGTTGAAACGGCGCTGCGCGAGATGGATGAAGTGATCGTCATCATCTACGACTGCCCGGAGACGATCGATATTCCGCTGCCGGTACGGGCGGGATGGATCAGAACGTTATACCCGGCTGTTCGCGTGATCGAGGCGCGGGGCGGACCGAATGAAGTGGGCTACACGCCGGAAATCAAAGCGATGCACGAGCAATATGTGTTAGGGCTGCTGGAGGATCAGCGGATTACCCACTTCTACTCGAGCGAGCCATATGGCGAGCATATGAGCGAGGCGTTGAAGGCGGCGGATCGGCGGGTTGATGTGGAGCGGACGACGTTCAAAGTATCGGGTACGGCCGTACGTGAAGCGCCATATGAGCAACGAGCCTTCCTTGATCCGTTCGTATACCGCGATATGATTAAGAAAATCGTATTGCTCGGCGCACCATCGACCGGGAAAACAACGCTTGCCGAGGAGCTTGCAGCCCGTTACGATACCGTATGGATGCCTGAATACGGGCGGGAATATTGGGAACAGCATCAGATGAATCGGCGCTTAACGAAGGAACAGCTCGTCGAGATTGCCGAGGGGCATAGAGAGCGCGAGGAAATACTGTTCAACGAAGCACGGCGTTACGCCTTCGTCGACACGAATGCGATCACGACATATATGTTCGGCCTCTATTATCATGGTTCGGTGCATACAAGGCTGGCTGAACTGGCTGAGCTAGCCGTTACACGATATGATCTCGTGTTCGTGTGCGACACGGATATCCCGTACGACGATACGTGGGACCGGTCAGGGGATGTGCAGCGGATGGAATTTCAAGCAGCGATAAGAGCGGATTTGGAGCAGCGCGGCATCCCGTATACGCTGCTCAGCGGGACGGTAGAACAGCGTGTGCGGCAGGTTGCCAGTTCGCTTAAAGCCAGCGGGAGGCTGACCGATTAACTCCTAGGAATAATCGAATGCGAGCGATATAGGACGAAAAAAGAGAGGAAAGCCTGGACGGTGGTGCGCACCGTTCGGGCTTTCCTCTTCTCCTGTCATACCGTAGTCTGCCTATAATCCCAAGATGTCAACGTTTCGCGCAATCATTCTGCGGATCGGCTCCGCTTCATTCGGCTTTTGCTCGCTGAGACGTGCCAACGCGAGGACGATTTCCCAGTACAGCAATTCCTCCCGACTGTATGACGACCCTTCCAGATAGGCGCTTACGTATCGGTTATGGAAAGGAACAACCAGCTCCTGCGGAAATCCTGCTACCTGTAAAATAACGGAGGTCATCGCGACGTCGGCTAGCGGGTGGAAAGCTCGGGCATTCATCCAATCGATGACGTAGGCAGTGTCGCTTGATAATAAAATGTTAAACGGATGGAAATCAAAATGGCATAACAATGATTTCTCCAGAGGTTGCTGAACAAACGCAAGCAGCTTTTTTTTCTGGCTTTCAAGCAAGGTAAAGGAATGGTCATTTCGAATGAGTGTAATCAGTTCTTCTAACGGAGAGGACAGCCCTAGTGCCTCAGCCTGATGAACATGCAAATGAATATTTGCAAAAATGGCTCCAAAGCGCTCCAAAGCATCCGGCTCCGCTTCGATTGCCGCATTTAGCGGCGTTCCTTCAATTTTGTCATAAACAATGCCTGTTCTTCCCTCGTAATCTATGATTTCATGAGGCTCGGCTAGATGGACGCCAAGCCGAGCAACGCTGCTTGTAATGGCAAATTCCTTCTGCGCACTGGCTTCGTTGCCTTTATTGAATAGCTTTAAGCAAAGGCCGTCATGCCAATCGTAGACATCGGCTGTGGCGCCGCGTCCGATTAGAGTAAGTTCAATCATCTGGACTTCCTCACTTTCCCATAAACCGAATAGCCTATTATAGCATTCGGCTAATAGGAGGGCTAGCCGAAGATCACTATTGGGATGACTAGGCTACAGTTAGCGTATGTCTTCACTATATTCGTCCTGCACTTCACCATTTTCGTCCTTCGCTTCGCTTGAAGAAAATGGTGAAGTCGCATGCTCTTCTTTATTCTCCGCTGGAAGCCCTCTTGATTTTGGAAAATCGATAATAACCCGAATATTTCCCGTTGAGCGAAGCCTGAAAACCGATTATGGTCAGAGCAGTTAGAGAAATGTGTAACGCAAGGAGGCTGCATATGGTCGTAATCAACGGTACAAAAAGTTATGTGTTTGAAGGAGACGCACCATTCGGAAGCTGCCATGCTTCTACGTTGGTCAGGCTGTCTTGCGGCAGCTCCGTTGCTGCATGGTTCGGCGGCACCTGCGAGGGTGATCCGGATGTGAATATATGGATGTTGCGTTTTATAGGTGATCAATGGTCGCCGCCGGTGAAAGCAGCTGAGGAAGAGGGCGAATTCTCGTATCCATCCATCGCGGAAGCGGGAGGCAAGCTGTACGTCACCTATACTTGGAATCGCAAAAAGATCGCTTATTGGGAGTTGACCGTATAATGGGCATTTTCGAGGTTAGAGAAAAAGTTTTTACTTATGACAATGAGCCCGTTCGACTCTTCTCGGGCGCTGTTCATTACTTCCGGATCGTACCGGAGTATTGGCGCGACCGCTTGCTGAAGCTGAAGGCTTGCGGCTTTAATACGGTGGAAACGTATGTCCCATGGAACTTTCATGAGCCGAAGCCGGGCCAATACCGGTTTGACGGCATGGCCGACATCGAGCGATTCCTGCGTATCGCGGCGGAGCTGGACCTGTTCGTTATCGTCCGCCCAAGCCCTTATATTTGCGCGGAATGGGAGTTCGGCGGTTTGCCTGCTTGGCTGCTTGCAGACTCGGATATGCAGCTTCGTTGCTACTACAAGCCGTTCCTCGATCGAATCGATGCGTATTACGACGAATTGCTGCCAAGGCTTGCGCCGTATCAATGCACGCAGGGCGGTCCGATTATTGCGATGCAAATCGAGAACGAATATGGAAGCTACGGCAACGACAGCCGTTATTTGCACTATTTGAAGGAAGCGATGATAAGCAGAGGCATCGACGTGCTGCTCTTTACGTCGGACGGACCGACTGACGCGTTACTGCAGGGCGGAAGCGTTCCCGGCGTGCTGGCCACCGCGAATTTCGGTTCCAGTCCGGTATCATCCTTCGCGAAGCTGCGCGAATACGAGACGGAAGGGCCGCTTATGTGCATGGAATATTGGAACGGCTGGTTCGATCATTGGGGCAAGCCGCATCATACGCGGGAGGCGGACGACGTTGCTTCCGTCTTCGGCGAGATGCTCGAAGCGGGAGCTTCGGTCAACTTCTATATGTTCCATGGAGGAACGAACTTCGGCTTCTACAACGGGGCGAATTGCCAGCTGTACAACCATTACGAGCCGACGGCGACAAGCTACGATTACGACGCGCCGCTCGATGAAACGGGGCAGCCGACGGCGAAATACGAGGCTGTGCGCGAGGTGCTTACCCGCAACACGAATCAGTCGACCAACGTTCTTCAGGCTATGCTGCCTGCTCCGGCGGAGCGGGCTGCCTACGGGCGAGTCGAGATGCATGAGCAGGCGAATCTATTCGGGCAGTTGAATGCTCTGACCGAAGCGGTTCGCTCTCCGGTGCCTCTGCCGATGGAGAAGGTGGGGCAAAGCTATGGTTTCATCTGCTATACGACCCATATCACGGGACCGAGGCCGATGGAGCAGCTTCACTTGCAGGAAGTGAGAGACCGCGCGCTTGTCTTCGTGAACGATGCTTTCATCGGAGTGATCGAGCGTGCGACGACGGAGCAGACCTTATCGATTGAAGTGCCGGAAGGCGGAGCAGAGCTGCGTATTCTGGTCGAAAATATGGGCCGGGTCAATTATGGACCTTATTTGAAGGACCGCAAGGGCATTACCGAAGGGGTAAGGCTAGGCTTTCAATTTCTGTTCGATTGGACCATACATCCGCTTCCGTTCGACGAGCTGTCACGGCTCGCTTATGGCGCGGTAGTAGAGCACAAACAGCCTTCCTTCTACCGAGCAAATCTTCCTATCGATCAGCCTGCCGATACGTTTATCGATATGAGCGGCTGGACGAAAGGGGTCGTTTACGTGAACGGGTTCAACCTGGGACGTTATTGGAACAGAGGGCCGCAACAAACCATGTACGTTCCTGCTCCGCTGCTTCGTGAGGGAGTTAATGAAATAATCGTATTCGAGCAACATGGGATGAAGGAGCCGTCTATTCGATTAACGGATAACCATGTATTGAACGGAACGAATGAGGGATAAGGGGAAATCAGGGCAATGCAAATGAAACAGTCGATTCTATTTTACGATGCATCGTTTCCATATGAAGGGGTAAGGCCGAACGCGCAGCAATTGTCCGAACTGGCGATGATCGGCAAGGTGATCGGTGCGGAAGGACTCGCCGAAGCGCTTGAGAAGGCGGATAGCCTTGTCTATTTGCACGGCAAATACGTGCCTAAGGAAGCTTGGTCGTCTATTCTAGCTTTCTTGAAACGCGGCGGCGCGCTTGTTCATATCGGCGGCGAACCGCTGCGCGTCCCTGTTTATCTAGACGGCGGACGTTGGCGTACAGAGCCCGTCCAGACGGCCTATCATCAGGCATTGAACATTCACGAAATGCTTGCGGTCGACGTTGCTAAGGTCGAGCGATATGCAGCTAACGAGGATATTTCGCTGTTCTCGGGCATGGAGCGGCTCTTCGAAGTGCAGCCGACCGTCGGCTTCGTGCTTCATGCGACGAAAGCGGACGATCAGCCTGGGCAGGGAGGAACAAGCGGCCCGATGGACGTACATCTATACCCACTGCTCAAAGGGATGACGTCTGATAACCGGGAAGTATGCGCTCCAGTCGTTCTGATGGAAAACACGAAAGGTGATTTCGCGGGCGGCAGGTGGCTGTTCGTCAACCAGACTATCGAATTCGGTTTCTGGTCACAAGGGGGCGCGGCCGCTATCCGTGAATGGAATAACTATTGTGCCAAAGGCGTTACCGAAATCTGGTTCAAGCCGAATTACGGCTGCTACGAGCCGGGCGAGCGTCCGGTATTTAAACTGCAGCTGCAAGCGCTTGGAAGACGCCCCTCACACTCGCAGCCGCACTTGCAGACTCAATCTGAGAAACAATCATCCGAACGGCAGCTTTCTGTTGTTTGGCAGTTTCATATCGCTGTGGCCAAAGAAACAGGCGGAACGATCCAGCAGGTATGGACCGGAGAAGCGGAGCTAGAAGCGGCGCGAGAGCCTGCCTCAATTCGGCTTCCGATTCCAATAACGGTAGAGCCCGGCTATTATGCAGCCGAATGCGTTGCCCTATCGAGCGAAGGCGAGAAACGAATTTTCCGTCAAGGGTTCTGGGGCTGGGATGCCAAGCTGCTGGAGCAAGGAGAGCCGCTTGCCTGCGACCGCGATTATTTCCGCAAAGAGGGCAAGCCGATGCCGATCGTAGGCATGACTTATATGTCATCCGACGTTGCGCGCAAGTTTTTGTTCATGCCGAACGCGGCAGTCTGGGACAAAGACATGGCGCAGATGAAGAAGGCAGGCATCAACTATATAAGAACAGGCATATGGACGGCGTGGCGGCAGGCGATGTTCGTGGACGGACATCCTTCCGAGGAGGTCATGCGGGCGATTGACGCCTTCCTGCTAACGGCCAAAAAACACGGCCTCGAGCTGACCTTCACGTTTTTTGCATTTACGCCGGAAGCATGGGAGGGCGTGAATCCTTATCTCGATCCGCGCAGCATCGAAGCGCAGAAGCGGTTCATCGCAGCAATCGTAGAGCGCCATGCCCGTTCGATGCACGTTCATTGGGATCTCATTAACGAGCCGTCGATGTTCCGTCCGGACAAGACGTTCAGCGGGCCTCAGACGGGCGGCGACATTTACGAGAGAGAGCTGTTCTCCCGCTGGTTGTCAGAGCGTCACGACGGCGATATCCGGTTGTTGCAGGAGCGGTGGAACAGAACGCCGCTGGAGCTGCCTTCCTTCGAGGCTGCAGCTCCGCCGCGCAAGGAAGAGATCAACTTCTATACGACGCCGATTAATCCAAGCCGTAACCAGGCATGGCTCGATTATTGCCTGTTCACTATGGAGATGCACAATAGATGGGCTCGCGAGCTTGGCAGCGTCATTAGGAGGATTCAGCCGAAGCAGCTCATTACGGTCGGTCAAGACGAAGCGCTTGCCGGACAGCGTCCCTCTCCGTTCTTCTATGAGGCAGAGGTCGATTATACGAATATGCACTCCTGGTGGCAGATGGATGACCTGATCTGGGACGGCGTATTCGCCAAAAGCCCGAATAAGCCTTGCCTCGTGCAGGAGACCGGCCTGATGTACGTCGAGACGGCGGATGGAAAGGCGAAGCGCACCGAGACGGAACTGAGAAATATGCTGGAGCGCAAATATGCTTATGCATTCGCGACGGGCGCAGCAGGTGCTGTGCAATGGGTGTGGAATATCAATTTCTATATGAATAACGTCAACGAGTCGAATATCGGAGCCGTCAGAGCGGATGGAACGGAGAAGCCGGAAGCCGACATTTCTTACGATTTCGGCCGCATTATGGGGCAGATCGGCCACTTGTTCGAAGGTCGCCGCTTGGAAGAGACGGTCGTCGTCTATCCGTATTCGAACGACTTCTCCGCGCGTAGTCTTGCGCTTGAAGCGACTTCGAAGCTGACGCGAACGATGGCTTACGAGCTGAAGCAGCCGTTCCGGGCGATGGGAGAATATCAGCTGGAATCGTTATCCGCCCAGCCGCCGAAGCTAATTATCGTACCAAGTCCACATAATTTCAGCAGCGATGCCCTTAGCCTGCTTCTGAAGCATACGAAGGAGCATGGCGGAACGCTTCTATTCACGGGGCCGATGAGCCTTGACGAATATTGGCGGCCGACGGAAAGAATGATCGGGCTGCTGGGCGCAACGCAGGTTGGAAACGTGCTGCGCGAGGAGGCGCTGGAGCTGGAGGGAAGACTCGTTCCCGTATCGTTCGGCCGGAACAAGCTCGCAGAAGTGTTCAAGGAAATCGGCACGATTGATGAAGGCGGGTTGTCGGCCACTGCCCTGACGACCAAGAAAGTGGGCAGAGGGACGCTGCTATGGTGTCCGCTGCCGATCGAGCTGAACGAACGTACCGAGTCGCTCGCGCAGGTGTACGATTACGCGATAGACCATGCCGGCGTAGAAGCTGAGATGCTCTGGCTGAAGGGAGGCGAGCTGCCCGGCTTGTACGGTCGCAAGCTTGCCTTCCAAGAAGGCGCGTTGTATATCTTCGTCTCGGAGTATGCGAACCGAGCGGAAGTGGAAATCACTGACCCCGTAACCTGCTGTTCGTATTCGTTCAGCTTGGAGGCGGAACGGACCGTCATGTTCGCTGCGGATGCCGGCGGCAGGCTGTTGGCCGTTTATAGACCGGAGGAAGTCCAAATCAACGTTAGCGGTGGTCATTAATTACCGAGAATGAACGGAGGAAAATCGATGGTAGAGATGGAGCGCGCGAAGCCGTCGCGGCAGCAGGCCGCATGGCAGGACTTGGAGCTGGGCATGTTTTGCCACTTTGGATTAAATACGTTTTGCGATCGTGAATGGGGAGCGGGGGATGACTCTCCTGCCGCCTTCAACCCGTCGGCATTGAATGCGCAGCAATGGGTTCGCAGTGCCAAGGATGCGGGTTTCCGTTATTTCATGCTGACGGCCAAGCATCATGACGGTTTTTGCCTGTGGCCGACGAAGACGACCGATTATTCGGTCAAGACCAGTCCTTGGCGTGACGGCAAAGGCGATGTCGTACGGGAATGCGCGGATGCTTGCTTGGAGGTTGGCCTGCCCTTCGGCATTTATATATCGCCATGGGATCGCCACGATCCTAGGTATGCGGATGTGGCTGCCTATGACGACGTTTATTGTGAGCAGTTGACAGAGCTGCTTACCGGCTACGGGCCGCTCGTCGAAATATGGTTCGACGGCGCGGGCTCGGAGGGCAGGACATATGATTGGCCCCGCATTATGGGTCTCGTGAGAAAGTATCAACCCGATGCGATGGTATTCAACATGGGAGCGCCAACGGTGCGTTGGGTCGGCAACGAGGACGGCTTCGCGCCGTATCCGTGCTGGAACGCGGCGGAGGCGGCGCGGGTCAGCATGTTCACGAATGATATGACAGCGTGGCTGCCGGAGACGCCGGCATGGGTGCCTGCCGAATGCCCCGTGCCGATTCGCGGCAACCATTGGTTCTGGCATCCGAACGACGAGACGCCGCTGCGCAGCCTTGAGGAGCTGGTTGATCTGTATGAGCGATCAGTCGGACATGGCGCCACACTGCTGCTGAACGTCGCGCCTGATAATAGAGGACTGTTCCTGGTGGAGGAAGCGGAGCGCTTGGCGGAATTCGGCAGCGAGCTGAGGAGGCGTTACGGCAATCCGTTAGGTGAGAGCAACGGAGATGGTCGTTCCACGGTCGTTCAGCTTCCTCCCGGCAAGGCGGTTAAGCGGCTTGTCCTTATGGAAGATATCACGTACGGCGAGCGCGTCCGAAACTATACAGTAGAAGCATGGATTGACGGTCAATGGATACAGATTGCAAGCGGAAGCGCCATCGGCCATAAAAAAATCGATACGCTCGACGTACCGATTCATTCGGAGAGCTATCGGCTTACCGTACTGGAAAGCGAAGGCGAGCCCTTTATTAGGTCGTTTGCCGTCTACGGGGAATGAAAGGAGCTATACCGAGATGTTGGAAGTAATTGCAGAAACAGTCGCTGACGCAATCGCGGCCGAAGCGGGCGGCGCCGATCGGATCGAGCTGGTCGCCGCGTTGTCCGAAGGCGGGCTGACGCCGAGCGTCGGTATGGCGGCAAGCGTTATTAAGGCCGTTCGAATCCCCGTGCATGTCATGATTCGCCCGCATAGTCGTTCATTCTGTTACGACCAAGGCGATCTGCTGGCGATGGTCAGCGATATGGATGCGCTGCGCCGGGTTGGTGCCCACGGTTTTGTCCTTGGGGCTCTTGAGACGAGCAAAGCCATCGATAAGGCAGCGATGCGGCTTCTTATGAAAGCCGCCGAGGGCTTGCCGGTCACCTTCCATCGAGCGATCGATGATACGCCTGACCTCGAGGCAAGCTTGGCGGAGTTAGCCGAATTCAAGGGGGTTAATCGCGTACTCTCCTCTGGAGGCAAGCCCGATGTACGGACTGCAATGAAAGAGGTCGTACAACTGAGCGAAGCTGCGAAGCGGTACGGAATCGTATTTATGCCGGGCAGCGGCCTCGCGATTGAATCGATAATCCCGTTCGTACAGGAGACGGGCGTTGACGAAATCCATATGGGAACCGGGGTGCGGGAACGGGACGAGCAAGGGCGCAGCTTCGTTTCATCGATCAAAGTAGCTGTCGCCAAAGCGAATCTGATTGCCGCCAAGGCGGAATAAACACAGAGGAGACCAACAACATGAGCTTACCGCAATCCGTTAGGAGCTGCCTGGAGCAGGCAGAACAGGAGCTATCGGGAAAACCGAAGCTGCTAAAGCTGTTTAAACAGTGTTTTCCGAATACGCTGGAGACGACAACACGACTGCTCGAGGACGGTACGACGTTCGTATTTACCGGCGATATTCCGGCTATGTGGCTGCGCGATTCAAGCGCCCAAGTCAGACATTACTTACCGCTGGCCAAGGGAGATAAGGAACTGCAGCGTATGATCGAAGGTCTCGTGCATCGACAAATCCTTTGCATCGGAATCGATCCGTATGCGAATGCCTTCAACGAAGAGGACAACAACAACCGATACGAGGACGACCTGACCGAGCTTAACCCATGGGTGTGGGAGCGCAAATACGAAATCGATTCCTTATGTTATCCGATTCAGCTTAGCTATTTGTATTGGAAGGAGACGGGCATTACGTCCTTGTTCGATTCAGCCTACAAGAATACGATGAAGACGATTATCGATCTGTGGCGCACAGAGCAGCGGCATTTCGAGCAATCGCCGTATCGCTTCGCGCGTACGACGGGTCCGAAGAGCGACACGCTGCGCAACGACAGGATGGGGATGCCCGTTAACTATACGGGCATGACGTGGTCGGGCTTTAGGCCAAGCGACGATGCGTGCACGTTCGGGTATTTGATACCGGCCAATATGTTCGCTAGCGTCGTGCTCGGCTATATGGAAGAGATTGCGGAGACCGTCTATGGCGATGAGCGGTTGAAGCACGAAGCGTCGACGCTCCGCGAGGAAATCGATTTCGGCATCCAAACCTACGGGATCTACCGCCACCCGGTATTCGGAGACATCTATGCGTATGAGACCGACGGCTTCGGCAACTACAACCTGATGGACGACGCGAACGTGCCAAGCCTGCTGGCTATGCCGTATCTCGGCTATACGGACAAGGACGACCCGATTTATTTGAATACAAGAGCATTCATTCTTAGCAAGTATAATCGCTATTATTATGAAGGCGAGCATGCAAGAGGAATCGGCAGTCCTCATACGCCTGCCCGCTACATCTGGCCGATTGGCCTTTCCATGCAGGCGCTCACGTCAACCGACGATGCGGAGATTGCCGAGCTGCTGCGCATGCTTATGGATACGGATGCCGGTACGGGCTATATGCACGAAGGCTTCCATGTGGACGATCCAGAACAATTCACTCGGCCATGGTTCGCTTGGGCCAACAGCTTGTTCGCCGAGCTCGTATATAAGCTAATGCAAGAGAACAAGTTGAAGTCGCTGTT
Source organism: Paenibacillus sp. J22P218 (assembly GCF_056269195.1). NCBI lineage: Bacteria > Bacillati > Bacillota > Bacilli > Caryophanales > Paenibacillaceae > Paenibacillus > Paenibacillus sp. J22P218. Next base: position 218,206 of record NZ_JBWDNL010000009.1, on the reverse strand, counting down.
ATCCATGTAACAGGAGGGAGCTGGAGCAAGGTGGAAACCGCAGTTCGATTAGCAGAGCAGTACCGCGGGGGGCATATCGAAAATATTCATTTCGGACATGTATGCGGCGTAGATGAGCATGGCAATATCGTCTATAGCGCAGGCGATCCGGAATGGATGGCTTATATGCGTTCCGCGGCCAAGCCGTTCCAAGCGATTCCGGCTTTCGTTCATGGAACGCCTGAAGCGTTCGGCTTGACCGATAAGGAGTGTACGATCATGACGGCCTCCCATCGCGCCGAGCCGTATCATGTCGAGGCGCTGGAATCGATGATGGTCAAGCTCGGCCTCGGCGAGGAGCAGTTAATCTGCTCTCACTCGCATCCGCTTAGTCCGGCTTCGAGGGATGAGATGCTATTGGCCAGCAAGCCGAAGCGCCGTCTCTATCACAACTGCTCGGGCAAGCATATGGGCATTCTTGCTTACAGCGAGCAGAAAGGTTATCCTCTCGAAGGCTACGGCGAACCGCAACATCCGGTGCAGGTCGATGTGCTGGATACGATAGCGGATATGGCCGATTATCCGAAGGAAAGCATCCGCGTCGGCATTGACGGCTGCGGCCTTCCCGTTCATGCGCTGCCGCTCAACCATATTGCCCGTATGTTTCTGAAGCTTGCTTGCCCCGATCTTATTGCGGATGAGGGGACAAGCCGGGCAGTAGGCCGTATCGGCAGGCTCATGAACGAGCATGCCGAGATGGTGTCGGCTCCTTGGTTTATATGTTCGATCCTGCTGAAGGATCCGAATATTGCAGCTAAGGGAGGAGCGAAGGGGATTTACGGGTTCGCATTGCGCAACGAACGTATCGCTTTTGCCTTGAAGGTGCTCGACGGCTCAGAGGATGCTTGGCCAACGATTATCGCATCCATTCTAGAGCAGATCGGCTATCGTAATCAGGAGACGATCGATCGTTTATGCGCACTCGCCCCTAAAGCTGTTCGCAATGATGGCGGCGTCATCGTAGGCGAGAATAAAGCGGTGTTTCGGCTGAACCGCAACGAATAGCAGTATTTGGGCAACGACTAAATGGTAAACGTATAAAACCGCTTCATTGCGTTCGATTCCGGGACGCAAATGAGGCGGTTTTTGGTTTTTTCCGAAATATAAGAAAGTATAAATGGAATGCTTATTCTATGCTTGTATTTCTCCGGAATGACAAGCGCCACGCCGCCAAAGGACGGCGTTAGCCGTTTCACCTTGAAAAAAGCAATCTAGTGGAAAATAGATAACTTTAATAAAACCGCCCGCCTTTACAAAGCGTTAACGAAAAACGGCAATTGCAGCGAAACATGCGAATTGCGGGTGTCTTCGTCTATGTACTATACCTAAAGGTAGCAAGGCGGCAGCATGAAACCGCGAGCCGAGTTAATCGCGACCATTAGGGAGGAACGGACGAATATGAGTAATGAAGAAATACTTCAAGCGGAGCAAGCAGGACAGGTACAGGAAACTGCCGACGAGGTGCATAACGGCGTACACAATTACAGCAGCGAGGAAGAATGGGTGAAACCAAGCGATCCGCTTCTTCTCGAGAGGCTGGAGTGGTTCAAGGACCAGAAGCTCGGCATAATGATGCATTGGGGCCCGTACTCACAGCTAGGCGTTGTTGAATCATGGGCGCTTAGCGACGAGGACGGCGACTGGTCGAGGGACGGCATCGATTGGGGCGTCGACAGCGAAGAGCTGAAGCGCCAATACTTCGACTTGAACAAGACGTTCAACCCGGTCCGTCTGCAGCCAGAGCTATGGGCTGACCTTGCGGCCGAGGGCGGCTTCAAATATTTTATTCTAACGACAAAACATCATGACGGCTTCTGCATGTGGGACACCGAGACGACCAATTATAAAATTACGGGATCGGATACGCCGTTCCATACGCATAAATACGCCGATATATGCAAAAATTTATTCGATGCCTTCCGCGACAAAGGACTAGCCATCGCCGCTTATTTCTCAAAGGCGGATTGGCATACGCCTACTTATTGGGCGCCGGACATGGAGCGGGGCAATGAGATGTGGCGCGGACCGTCATACGATCCGAAGCAATACCCGGAGCTGTGGGAGCAATTCGTACAGTTCACGCATGAGCAAATGATGGAGCTGCTGACGAAGTACGGGCGTATCGACGTGCTGTGGCTGGATGCGGGCTGGGTGCGCGACGGAGGCAGAGTGCCGCAAGATATTAGACTCGGCGAACTAGTCGACCGCGCGCGTGAAACGCAGCCTTGGTTGCTGTCGGCGGACCGAACGGTAGGGGGTCCTTACGAAAACTATGTAACGCCGGAGCAATCCATTCCGCATAAGCCGCTCAGCGTACCTTGGGAGAGCTGCATTACGCTCGGCACTTCGTTCTCGTTCCGCTACGAGGATAAGTATAAGTCCTTAAGACAGGTTGTTCGCATTCTGCTCGAGGTCGTCTCCAAAGGCGGTAATCTAGCGCTCAACGTTGGCCCGCAGCCGGACGGGCGGCTGCCAGAGGGTGCAATTGCGACGATTAAGGAGCTTGGTGCCTGGATGAACGTATACGGCGATGCGGTATACGGCACGAGAATATGCGCGCCTCATTTCACAGGCGAATTCGCCTTTACTCAAAAGGAAGGAACCGTATATGCTTTCCGTCTATATGAGGAAGATCGTATGGCGGTTCCTAGTGAAATTACCATTCCGTATACGGAACAAGTATCGGCCATTGAGCTTGTCCATACGGGAGAGAAGCTGCGCTTCGAGCGAACGGACGATGGACTTCGCGTTGTGATGCCATTGTCCGAGCAGGCGGAACACGCTCCTGCCGCACATGTTTTCCGATTGCTTCCATAACGATAGAAGTCAAAAAAACTGACGCCTCCATACAAGGTGTCAGTTTTTTGAAATATTTGGCGCATCTGTTAGCTTGTGAAGGTAGATATTAATACTATCGGTCCGAATGCTTGTCCATCCAACGCGGGATAGGGTATAACAGATAGACAAGCAAGAGGGGAAGGGGTACCGAATTGAACAAAATGTGGTTTCGACGTTTGTTGTTGTCGTATTTGCCGGTGTTTACTATCGTTACGATGATCCTATTCGTCGTCTTCTTCCAAACGCTGAATGAACAAAATCGCCGGGAAGCGGTCAAGGCGAACGAGTTTCTGGCCGAGCAGGTCATTCACTTCACGGATAAATCGCTTAAGGATATTGATTACCGCGTGGTCCGGGAAATTCTGAGCAATACGGACGTTAACCGTTACTTCACGAGCAGCGGCACGGATGTGTTCGCGAATATGCAGGCGCTTAAGGTCATGGACGACCTGAAGTTCAATTATCCGATTATCGACTCGGTCTATTTCATCCGCTTCAGCGACGGGGCCGTTCTCGGCGACGCGCCGCGATCGATCGAGGAATTGCGGGATGCGGATTTCATCAAAAACTTTTCGATGAAACAAAACGCCGCCCAAAAATGGACGGCCAAGCGAGAGTTCCGCGCGTTCGATACGAGCGAAATCAAGCAAGTCATTACGCTCGTGAAGGAAGCGCCGTATAACAGTAGAAAAGGGTATTTTGTCGTGAACGTCAGCTTGTCGAAGTTCCAGGAGCTGATTGGCCGCATGTACAATTCGGATATCAGCTTCGTCAGCATGATCGATAGCGCAGGAAACGACGTGTTGGCCGAGGAGTCACTGACGCAGTCGGCAAACGCCAAGTCTGTCTCTAGAGACGGCTCGCAGGCGATCATGTCTACGTTTACTTCCCCTTACACCGGTTGGCAAATTAATAGCGGCATTCAAGAAACGAAAGGTTTGAAGCTTGCGCTTACGTTCTATAACATTTGGTTCGTGCTTGCGATTGCCGTTGTCGCAATCGGCATTATTTGGGTAATCTATGTAACGAAACGCAATTATAAACCGATTCAGCAGCTCGTTACGCTCATTCATACGTATTCGCTCAAGCCTCCCGGAACGCATAAAGAGACTGCCGGCGAATTCGGCTTTATCCAAACGACTCTCGAGAGCCTCGTAAGCGAGACGAAGCACTTCCAGGAACAATATCGAGAAAAGCTGATTATGCAAAAGAAGTATCATTTTCGCAATGTGCTCGAAGGTACTGTGAAGATGAGCGACGAAAATTGGGATACCGAGCTTCGCAGCTATGACATTGATATACAGGACAAAACCGCCGTTGTCTACGTGATGGAAATCGACTCGTACCTTGCGTTCACCGAGATGTATAACGAACGCGACCAATCGCTGTTGAAATTCACGTTATACAGCGTCATTCATGAAACGGCCAAAAACAACAAGGCGTCGGTGTGGGCGGAATGGACGGGTGACGATCGTATATCGCTTATTTTGTGGATACCTTCGGACCTGGAACCGATCGCGGGCAGCAAGGAAATCGTCGACGCCTGCCGCGGGTGGATCGAGGAAAATGTCAGCTTCAATATTACGATCGGACAAGGAGAGCCTGCCGCGACGGTCGAGCAAATCCATCTGTCGTACGAGAAAGCTAGTTATTGCCTGCAGTTCAAGGCGGTACTCGGCGCTAACCGGCTCATAACGGTAGAGGATACCGTTAGGCCGCAGCAGGAAATCCAGGAGTATTTCAAAACCATCTATTTGCTCTCCCAGTCGCTTCGCCTTGCCGAGGCTGATTGGAAGAAGCATCTGGGCGTATTCTACGCTCAAATTAGAGAGTCGCTGCTCCCGCGCAAAGAAATCGAAAGCTTGATTCAGTTCTGCCTCCACCATCTAGAGGGCGAGCTGATGGAGCTGTCCAAGGATTATCGCAGCATCTGGCGCAACATTCACAATGAGCTGATGCGGTTAATCCAAAGATGGGATACGCTGGACGAGCTGCAGAATGAAAGCGAACGAATCTTCGAGATGCTGGTCGAGAAAATCAATGCGCAGCGCGATTCGCACAGCAATAAAGGACTTATTATCGAAATTCGTTCCTATATCGAGCATAACTACGCGAATTCGGAGCTGTCGCTTGATTATTTGAGCAGCAAGTTCCAACTGAACGCCAAATATTTGAGCAAAATGTTCAAAGAGGAGTTCGGCGAAAACTTCGTCGACTTCCTGATCGGCTTACGGATCGATTATGCGAAGAAGATGCTGCTTGAAACGCAGAAAACGATGCAATCGATCAGCAGCGAGGTCGGTTACTATAATTACAATTCATTCAACCGAGCGTTCAAGAACGTCGTCGGCCTCTCTCCGAGAGACTTCCGCAAGCAGCTAGGAGAAAGAAACGAAGCGAATAATGCATAATCCAATGAAGAGCCTTAATCATGCGGACACCGCGTGCTTAAGCTCTTTTTTTGCTTGCGCAGCGCGGGATTAAGGCGGTTCGGCGAATTATTAAGGATATGTGAAAAACGCAAAATAGGCAGTCATTTCGCTAAATTATTGTCATCTCGAGCCTATTCTCGAAAATGGGGATATGCGAGAAACTTACGAATTGATGGATGTTTTGTAAAGGGGATAGAATCGGAGTGTGAGCCAGGACACAAGCAACAAGACATCTAGCTAAGCTTTCGTAAAATCGCTGCAAAGGAGAATGCCAAATGCAACATACACAGGCGAATGCGGTCAACAAGACCACATTACGGAAAAGTACACAGCACGGCGACAAGCAAACGGTGTCCCGCAAAATAATGAGACATTGGGAACTCTACTTTCTGGTTCTTTTACCGGTCGCTTACTTAATTATTTTCAAATACATCCCGATGGTCGGCGTGCAGATCGCCTTCAAGGATTTTAATGTCGTGCAAGGCATATGGGGCAGCCAATGGGTAGGAATGAAACATTTTACGGCTTTCTTCGAATCCCCGAACTTCTGGCTAATTATTAAAAATACGATAGGCGTCAGCTTCTACTCTCTCCTTGCAGGATTCCCGATTCCGATCTTACTGGCGCTTGCGCTCAACGAGGTTCGGACGGGCATGTTCAAGAAAACGGTGCAAATGGTCACTTACGCGCCGCATTTCATCTCTACAGTCGTCATGGTATCGATCGTTATGCTTATGCTTACGCCGCATGTCGGCGTCATTGATCGGTTGTTCACGATGTTCGGCAAAGAAATGACGAATTTCATGGGCGTACCGGAGTACTTCAAGTCCATTTATGTTTGGTCAGGTGTTTGGCAGGAAATGGGATACGCATCGATTATTTATATCGCGGCGCTGGCCGGCGTTGATCCTTCATTATACGAAGCGGCAAGAATGGACGGCGCCTCCAGATGGAAGAAAATTATCCATATCGATCTTCCCTCACTGATTCCCATTACGATCACCATGCTGATTCTTAGTCTTGGCAACATTATGGGCGTTGGCTTCGAGAAAATTTATTTGATGCAAAACCCGCTTAACTTGAGCTCTTCCGAAGTTATCTCTACTTACGTGTACAAGGTCGGACTTGTCGGCGCGAACTTCAGCTTTTCCTCAGCCGTCGGCCTGTTCAACTCCATCATTAACTTGATTTTATTGATTACCGTGAACTTCGTTGCGAAACGAATTTCCGAGACAAGCCTATGGTAAGGGGAGGGGGATATTCGATGCAAAAAACGACAAAAATCAAAGAACCGCTTGGCGATCGGCTGTTCCTGCTGGTCATCTACATCTTCCTCGCGCTCCTGACGCTTGCGGTGCTTTACCCAATGCTCTATATCATCAGCTCGTCGTTCAGTTCGCCGCGTGCGGTCGTTTCCGGTCAAGTGTGGCTGTTTCCGGTCGAATTCAGCGTTCGTGCGTACAAATCGATTTTTAACAGCTCGCAGCTGATGTACGGCTATTACAACACGATTATATATACGGTGATCGGAACCATGATCAATCTACTGTTTACCGTGCTGCTTGCCTATCCGCTATCTGTCAAAAAGTTTTACGGACGCAACGCTATTATGATTTTGCTTATGATTACGATGTTTTTCAGCGGCGGTCTCATTCCGACCTACCTGCTCGTGAAGGACCTCAATATGCTCGACACGAGATGGGCGATGTGGCTTCCCGGCGCTTTCTCGATCTTCCAAGTCATCGTTGCCAGAACGTTCTTTCAGGCGTCCATTCCGCAGGAATTATCCGAAGCCGCGCAGATCGACGGCTGCCGCGATACGAGATTTCTTCTTAGCATCGTATTGCCGTTATCCAAGCCGATACTTGCCGTCATGACGCTCATGTATGCTGTCGGACATTGGAACGCCTATTTCGACGCTCTCATTTACTTAAGGTCGGAGAAGCTGTTCCCGCTGCAGTATGTGCTTCGTAACTTGCTTATTCTAAATGCCGCAGATCCGGAGATGCTTGCGGGCACCGCCGCCAAAATGCGCGTGCAAGGCCTAGAGCAAGTTCTGAAATACGCGCTCATCGTCGTCGCTTCCGTTCCGGTGCTCATTATGTACCCGTTCGTGCAGAAGCATTTTGTCAAAGGGGTCATGATCGGTTCATTGAAGGGCTAAGCGAATAACAGGTCTGGGCTAAGGAAATGAATGGAGAGGGGTGATGCCGTTACAGCTTACGTTAAGCAGGAGTCGTACATTCAGGCATTCTAACAAGCAATCATTCCGGGAGGGGTAACATTGAAAAAATCGGTATTCTCCATGCTAGCGCTCGTATTAAGTGTCTCATTGATCTTGTCGGCCTGCGGTAAGGGCAGCGACAACAATGAAACGAATAACGCCGGAACAACAAATACAGAATCGGGTCCGGTCGAAATGACGTTTTTTGCGCCACAGGGCAAGGCTGCTTGGGAAGATAACACTTATACGAAACATGTTGAGGAAAAATTCAATGTCAAGATCAAGTGGGACGTTGCGCCGGCTGATGCGCTTATCGACCGTCGTCAGCTGCTGCTCGCGAGCGGCGATTATCCAGAAGTGTTCCTGGAAGGCAAATTCACGCATACCGACTTGCTCACATACGGCAAGCAGGGCGTATTCTTGCCGCTGAACGATCTGATCGAGAAATACGCACCGAACATTAAAGCGATGATGGAGAAAAAGCCGTACTTCAAAGAAGCGATCACCGCGACGGACGGTAACATTTATGCGCTTCCGCGTCTTAACGAATGTTACCACTGTACGTTCTCCCAGAAATTCTGGATGAACAAGGAGTGGCTCGACAAGGTTGGACTTGGCGTTCCTACGACGACGGATGAGCTGTACACCGTTCTGAAGGCGTTCAAGGAGCAAGATCCGAACGGAAACGGCAAAGCTGACGAAATTCCTTTGACAGGCGCGCCGAACAAAAATGTCTGGAACGGCAACGTTGACGCATTTTTGATGAACTCTTTCATTTATAACGACAATAGCAAATATTTGATTCTGAAGGACGGCAAAGTAGAATTCGCCGCTAATCAGGAAGCTTGGAAGCAAGGGCTTATTTATATGAACAAGCTTTATAAAGACGGTTTGATCGATCCGGCATCGTTCACGCAGAACGATCAAGCGATTGGACAGCTGGGCAACCGCGAGGGCGATGAGCTCGTTGGTTCCATTACAACGGCGCTAGTCAGCTATTTGGTTAATCCTTATGACAGCAAAGTAACGAGACACCAGCACTGGGTTATCGTTCCTCCGCTTAAAGGGCCGGACGGCGTGCAGCTTGCAGGCGCTTCGCAAGGCATTAGCGAGTTCCAATTCGCGCTTACGAACAAAGCGAGCGAAGCACAGCAAATCGCGGCTATTAAAATTATGGATTATGCCTTCAGCGAAGAAGGAGCCTTGTTGGGCGAAAACGGTACAGAAGAAGGCTTCGCATGGAAGAAAGCAGAAGCCGACGAGAAAAATATCGACGGTAAACCGGCCAAATACAGCTTCTACGGCATTCCAGAAGCCGATCCCGATCTAATCCGCAACGACAGCTGGTCATTGATGGGTCCAAGGGACTTGTCCAAAGAATACCGCGACCTGTTCGCGGTTGGCCAAGATCCGCTCGCAGCGGAAGGTTATGAGACTCGTTTGGCGCAAGCGACGAATGCCTATGCTCCATATTCGCCAACCGAAATTTATCCGTCGGGCGTATTCATCCGCCCGGATGATATGGATGCAGCATCGCAATTGACGACTGCTATTCAAGATTATGTAACATCCAATATGGCACAGTTCATTATCGGCAGCAAAAACATCGATAAAGACTGGGATGCATATGTAAAAGGCTTCGAAGGTTTGAACTTGGCCAAATACCTTGAGATTTACGGAAATGCAATTAAGAAAGAGTAGTAGTAGCCCTTAGAAGCAAGGGTCGAATAGTTGTATCTTGGGCAGGAAGTGTAACCCCCTGGGTTCGCTTCCTGCTTCTATCTATGGACATCGGAGAGGGGAAATCATAAGTGGACTATAAGGATTCATCGCTGCGGGCATCGGATCGCGCGTCGCTGCTGCTTGCGGAAATGACATTGGATGAGAAAATAGGCCAGCTGCTGCAACCGTTCGGCTGGAAAACATATACGAAGGAAAATGGCGAGGCGGTACTGACGGAGGAGTTCTGCCGTCAGGTGAGAAACGGGGGGATCGGCTCATTATACGGCGTGCTTCGCGCCGACCCTTGGACCGAGGTGACACTCGAGAACGGCTTGTCTCCGGAAGAGGGAGCGAGAGCGGTTAACGCCATTCAGCGTTATGTCATCGAGAACTCTAGACTTGGCATTCCGATTTTGTTTGGCGAGGAATGCTCGCACGGCCATATGGCGATCGGAGCGACCGTCTTTCCAGTACCGCTGAATGTAGGCAGCACTTGGAACGTTGAGCTTTACCGCGAGATGTGCAAGGCGATCGCTCTGGAGACGCGCAGCCAAGGCGGAGCGGCGACTTATTCGCCTGTTCTCGACGTCGTGCGCGATCCGCGCTGGGGACGCACGGAGGAATGTTTCGCCGAGGACCCTTATTTGATTGGCGAGCTCGCCGTTGCGGCAGTGGAAGGACTGCAGGGTGAACGCTTGGATGCGCGGGACAGCGTCATTGCGACGCTTAAGCATTTCGTTGCTTACGGAAGCTCGGAGGGCGGCCGCAATGCCGGTCCGGTCCATATGGGAATGCGCGAGCTGCATGAGTCGGACCTGCTGCCATTCCGCAAGGCAATCGAAGCCGGCGCGCAGTCGGTAATGACTGCGTACAACGAGATCGACGGCGTGCCTTGCACCTCCAGCGCGTATTTGCTGCGAGATTTGCTGCGCGAGCAGTGGGGCTTTGACGGTTTCGTCATTACCGATTGCGGAGCGATCAATATGCTCGCATGGGGCCATGACGTGGCAGAGGACGGCGAAGCAGCGGCGGTGCTGGCGCTGAAGGCCGGCGTCGATATGGAGATGTCGGGCGAGATGTTCGGCAAGCATCTGCAAGCTGCTATCGATAAGGGAGCGCTGGATACGGCGGTACTGGATACGGCCGTCAAGCGCGTGCTGGAAATGAAGTTTAAGTTAGGCTTGTTCGAGAATCCGTATGTGGATCCCGCGCTAGCGGCCGAAGTGATCGGATGCGAGGCGCATGTGCAGCTGGCAAGGCAAGTGGCGGAGGAAAGCATCATCCTATTGAAGAACGAGGCGCAGACGCTTCCGCTTAGCAAGGGGACAAGGAAGATAGCGGTCATTGGTCCTAACGCGAATCATATGTACAACCAATTGGGCGATTACACGTCTCCGCAGCAACGAGGTCAGGTCGTTACGCTGCTGGACGGCATTCGCGCCAAGCTCGGAGAGAGCGCGGACGATCAGGTGCTGTATGCGCTCGGCAGCCGAATCAAGGGGGACTCGCGCGAAGGGTTCGAGCACGCTCTCGCTTGCGCGGAGCAGGCCGATGTTATTATTATGGCGGTCGGCGGCTCCAGCGCGAGAGACTTCGGCGAAGGCACGATCGATCTGCGCACGGGAGCGTCGGTCGTGACGGAGCATGCTTGGAGCGATATGGAATGCGGCGAAGGCATCGATCGCGCCGGCTTGTCGCTGATGGGCGTTCAGCTGGAGCTCATCCAAGAGGTGCATAAGCTGGGCAAGCCGGTTGTTGTCGTCTACATGAACGGACGGCCGATCACCGAGCCGTGGATCGACGAGCACGTCCATGCAATCGTCGAGGCTTGGTATCCGGGGCAGGAAGGCGGCAACGCGCTTGCCGATATTTTGTTCGGCGATGCCAATCCGTCCGGCCGTCTGACGGTATCGGTGCCGAAGGACGTCGGACAGCTTCCGGTCTATTACAACGCGAAGCGTAGCCGCGGCAAGCGGTACTTGGAGATAGACAACAAGCCGCAATATCCGTTCGGTTACGGACTCAGCTATACAGACTTCCGCTATGACGGATTGCGCTTGTCGGAGGCTGCTATTCGGCCGGACGGCGAGACCGTTGTGTCGGTAGAGGTTACGAATACCGGGAGTATGGCAGGTGCAGAGGTCGTGCAGCTGTACGTGACGGACAAAGTAAGCTCCGTAACGCGCCCGGGCAAGGAGCTGAAGGGCTTCCGCAAAGTGTTCCTGCAGCCGGGAGAGACGCAGACGGTAAGCTTCAAGGTGACGAGCGAGCATTTGCAGCTCATCGGAACGGATCTCCAGCCTGTTGTAGAGGACGGAGAGTTTATCGTTATGGTTGGAGCGAACAGCGAGGATTATATCAGCACTCATCTTAACGTACGAAGCGAGGTACCGGCATGTATCGAATAAACCGTTTTTTGAAGAAACTCGCAAGTCTGCAATGGCAAGAGGTCGTCGAGCTCCCGGAATGGGAGCTTCGCAAGGCTCGTTACGTATTGCCCGGCGTCTATGAGTACGAGACGGAGGATTATGTCCTCCAGCCGCTCGAGCCGCTGAACAGCAAACAAGGCATTACGTATTTTCTGCGGAAGCAGCTCGCAATTCCTGCGGTTTGGAATGGATCTCCATTCGGCCTTATCGTGGATGGGGGCGGAGGGGGCGAAGGCATGCTGCGTCTGGACGGCGTTCCTTACCATGGCCTCGACCGGAATCACACGTTCGTCCCGCTTCATCTAGAAGGCGCAGGAGAGTCTCCGCTCGTTGAGATCGAGCTATTCGATCCGATCCCTGAGCCTGTCGACCCGCTTAATGCACAGGCGACGATCAATCCGCCGATGCCTTATTTGCGGCTTAAGCTCGCGCTTGTCAACAAGCCTGTCCAAAGCTTGCTGTATAGCGCGCAGGCGTTGTTCGAATCGATCGCGTTGCTTCCCGAGAATGATCGGAAGCGGCTGAAGCTGCTGGACGCGCTGCATGAGGTTATGGATGAAGCCGAGCGGCAGTTGGATGCCGGACATGGCGGTGCGGAGTGGGCAGGCGGACTGGAATTGAAGCTCGCCGCAGCCGCAGCCGTATTCGCATCTTCGCCGGAAACGAACGGTACGATGCATATGGTTGGCCAGTCTCATATCGATATCGCCTGGCTGTGGCCTGTCCGGGAAACGGTACGTAAAGTGAGCCGTACGTTCTCAACGATGAATACGCTAATGAAAGAATATCCGGACTTCGTCTATACGCAAAGCCAGCCGCTGCTCTATGCCTTTGCCAAGGAGCATTACCCGGAGCTGTACGAGCAGGTGAAGCAGCGGGTAGCGGAGGAGCGCTGGGAGCTCGTCGGCGGGATGTGGGTAGAGCCGGATCTGAACATTCCGAGCGGCGAATCGCTCGTACGGCAGATCCTTCACGGACAGCTATTCTATAAGGAAGAATTCGGACGGACATCGAACATCGAGTGGCTGCCGGATACGTTCGGCTACTGCGCTTCGCTGCCTCAATTATTGAAGCTGGCTGGCGTCGATTACTTCATGACGACGAAGCTGAAGTGGAACGATACGAACGCCTTCCCGTACGATCTGTTCCACTGGGTTGGCATCGATGGCACCTCGGTCGTCTCCTATTTGAGTCACAGTCTGAATGATCATACGAAGCCGAAGAACATCAACGACTATTGGCAATCGTTCCGCCACAAGGATAAGATGGATGAGCTCATGCTGCCGTATGGACATGGCGACGGCGGAGGCGGCGTGACGCGCGAGATGGTGGAGCTCGTCGAGCGTTCCTCGATGATGGTGGATTTGCCGGTCAGCATCTTCAGCACGGCGGCGGATTTCTTCGCCGGGGTTGAGGAACGCAAGCAATCGCTGCCGGACTGGCATGGCGATCTATATCTGGAGTTGCACCGGGGAACGTATACGACACATGCGCGCAATAAGCGGAATAACCGCAAAGCCGAGGTGTTGTATCGCGACGCGGAAATATGGGGCAGACTGGCTGCGCAATCGGCTGGAATCGGCGGCGGGGAAGAGACCGCCGCTGCCTTGGAGAAGCTGGAGCAGGGCTGGAAGCTGATCTTGCTGAACCAGTTCCATGACATTATTCCGGGAACGGCGATTCCGGAGACGTACGAGACTTCGACTTCCGAATACGGGGAAGTATTCCGACTAGGCGAAGAGGGGCTGGACCATTCGCTTCGCTCGCTCGCTTCGGCAGTTGCATTGCAAGGCGAGGGACTGCCTTATGTGTTGTTCAACAGCTTAGGGTGGGAGCGAAATGAGGTTGTATCCGTCCAAGTCAATGAGCAATACCGCCACTATGCGGCATACGACGCGGACGGCGATCCGCTCGTATTCGATGTTGCGGAGTCTAGCAAAGAGACAAGCAAGGTCGCATTCAGCGTCCAAGCGAAGATCCCTGCTTTCGGTTATACAACCGTATGGCTTCGGGAGCCAGAGACATCGTTATCCGCGGTTGCTGACACGGCGCCACTGACTTTCGGGGACACATGGGATACCGATTATTACCGCATCGTATTCAACGAAGCGGGCGAGATTGTACGCTGGCTCGACAAGAAGGCTGGGCGCGAGCTAATCGCGGCTGGAGAGAAAGCCAATGAGCTGCAATTGTTCTTCGACAAGCCGCTGAATTGGGATGCGTGGGATATCGACCCGCGCTTCGATTCGCAGCGCGCATCGTCGGCTCGTCTGATCGCGAGGGAAGTCGTATTGCAAGGGAAGACGCATGACGTGCTTCGCTTTAAATGGGAGCTGGGAAGTTCGACAGTGGAGCAGGACATGATCTTGTATCACGACCGGAAGCGTGTCGATTTCCAGACGAAGGTGGATTGGAAAGAGGAGCATAGGCTGCTGAAAGTCGCATTTCCAGTCGATATTGTTGCCAGCAAGGCAACCTATGAAATTCCGTTCGGCGCGCTTGAGCGGCCGACGCATACGAATACGAGCTGGGAGCAGGCGCAATACGAGGTGTGCGGCCATCGATGGGCCGACTTGTCCGAGGGCGGATATGGCATCAGCCTGCTGAACGATTGCAAATACGGATACGACATTAAAGGAACGACGATGCGTCTATCGCTTCTGAGGTCGCCGCGTTGGCCTGATGTTACAGCCGATATTGGGAAGCATGAATTTACGTATTCGCTGCTGCCTCATGAACAAGACTGGCGATCTGCCGGGGTCGTGCGCCGTGCGGCGGAGCTTAACCATCCGGTGCGTATTGCTGAGGCTGGCAATGCGGTCGCGGGCAGCGGTCTATTGCCGGCGAGCCGGGCGATGGTTCGCTTCGAGAGCGAGCATGTGCTGCTCGATACGATTAAGAAGGCGGAACGGGCCGCAGGAACGGTATACCGTCTGTACGAATCAGCTGGCGCGCGCGAGCGGGTTACGCTCGGCTTGCCGCAAGGAACGACCGAAGCGTTCGTTATCAATCTGCTCGAAGAGAAGCTGTATAAGCTGGACATTCAAGAAGGCGCCGTTCAATTGAACTTTAAGCCATTCGAGATTCTAAGCATATACGCGGAATAAGCGGGAAAGGGGAGTCCGCGAACGGTGCATTGGCGACCGTTCGGGACTCCCCTTTGATTTATCGTCTTCGGAATGACCAGCCGAAGAGCTTCACATGAACAAGCAGCTTCGTTGACCAATGTATCAAAACATAGAGTACGAGAAAAACGATGACGAGCGGGCGGAACAACAGCCAAGCAACCATCCACGTCACGAGAATCTGCCAGGGCTTCATTCGCTTGATCAGCTTGAATGGCGCAAGCAGGATGCGGTACAGCCGGTAACTCTTCTGCAGCCCAGCGATATATTCCTCGCGGATTTGTTTATCGTCGGGATCGAGATGGATCGCTTGCTTCAGCATATGCAGGTAATCCTCATGATCACCGCGCCGGTCGGCTGCCCATGCCAGCATCAAGTAATTCATTTGCGATTCCACTTCGAGCCGCAATGAAGACCTAGCCAGCGACCTCGACACATCGTGCCTGCCAAGCAGCGCCTCCACATAACTTAACATGGCGATATAGAGCGGATTTTCCGGAGACAGTTCCAAAGCTCCCTCGACATGCTCCTTCGCCTCGGGAAAGTTGCCTTTCTTCAAGCTCAGGTTAGCAGCTATGAAATAATAGTGCGGCTGGTAAGGATCGATCCGCTGCGCCTCCTGAAGCGCCTCTGCTGTCGCCTTGAAGTTGCTGGAATCATAGTAGGCGTTCACGCGGACGAACCAGGCGAGCTCATTCTCGGGCTCGCGCCTAATCGCTTCGGCCGACCAATGAAGCGCCTGAGGGTAATCCTCGGCATGCGTATGGATCAGTCCGAGCAACGCGAATGCGTACGCATCCTCCGGCTCCTCGCGAATCAGCTCATGCGCCTCGTTGATGGCTTCCTTGTACCGCTTCCACTCTAGCAGCTGTTGTACTTTTCGGTATCGCAGCTCGGTTGTTTCCTTATATATCATAGCCTTAGTCCCTCGCTAAATAGAGAAGTCGTATATTACTTCAATCCCGTTGCCTTCATGTAGTCGAGCACAATCTGGTAGTCTCCGTTCACATCGCTGAAGGTGGCATAGTTTTTGGCGGTGGCGAACCAATCGAGCGTCGTCGCTTTGCGCCCCTTGGCGGACTTCTTCATATCGTCCTGCGTAATCGGTTCCAGCTCGCCGGATTGCAGCATGCGCTCCATAGCAGCCTCGACGGCATCCTTCACGATCTGCTCCAGATCGGCCCCTGAGAAATGTTTCGTCTCGCGGGCAATCTTGGACAGTTCCAGCGCGGATAACGGCTTGCCTGCCAGCTTCAGCTTCAAGATAGCCTCGCGCTCTTGTTCCTCGGGCGGCGGTACGAAGATAAGATGGTTGAACCGGCCCGGCCTGCGCAGCGCCGAGTCCAAATACCACGGCGTATTCGTTGCTCCGATCACGAATACTTGATCGTTGAATGTGCGCAAACCATCCAGCTCTAGCAGCAGTTGGTTGACGAGCATCCGGTCATGATGCTGGCGCATCTGGTTGCGGCTGCCGCCAAGCGCATCGAGCTCATCAATGAAAATAACGCAAGGTTTGCTCTCTCTAGCCTTCTCGAACAGGTCATGCAGGTTGTTCTCGCTTTGACCGACGTACATGCCCAATATCGCTTGCAGCTCAATATGAAGAAAATTCGCATCGATCTCGCCGGCAACCGCTCTTGCTAGAAAGGTTTTGCCGCAGCCCGGGGGTCCGTACAGCAGCAGGCTCCCACCCGCTTCACGGCCATACGCGGCGAACAGCTCCGGCTGCTTGAGCGGCAGAATAAAGTTCATCCGAATCTTCTTCTTGACCTCGTCCAATCCGGCGACATCCTCGAATGATTCATTCGGTTTCTCGGATTCTATCAAATCTTTGCCGTTCTTATCGAAATGGATAACTTTCAGCTTATTGCGCCTGCGGCCCGCAAGCTCGTCGCGATCATCTTGATCTGACATAAGGCAGTCCTCCTTAACGGTACTGAGTATTGCTTCTATCATACCAAAAAAAGCTAGTAAAAGGGCAGTGCCCCCGTAGATGGACATCAGCAACATTTTCTCCATCGGGCTCGTTAACTGTTAAAATAAGGATTATAGAAGAAAGGTATTCAGCTAAGGGAGCGGTTATCATGGAATGGACTAGAAAAAGAGCATTTCACACTACGGTTATTGTTTGTGTCTGTTTCGTGCTGCTTTACGGACTCACGTATATGCCGCGTAAGATGTTGGATGTCAGTCCGCAAGAGGTGTCCAAAATTACGTTATTCGACGGCGGCTCCGGTTATGAGCTGGACATTACGGATCGCCATACTATCGAGAATATTGTAAGGCGAAAGGAGAGACTGTAGATTATAACTATCTTCAACAATTGGCAAGCGCTGATATGAGCTAGTAATTGACGGAGAAGGAAGGGTAGTCGGTGAAGCTAATTGTAAAAATTGGTGTGTATCTAGTTGCAGGTTATCTCATGTTTCTGCTTACCTATCAACTCTTAATTCGTATCGAAGTGGCCAATGCGGAAAGGTCGGCTAAGCAGTTCTTCGATCAGCTTGTGGCAGGGGAGTTTGTCGCGGCTTCAAAACAGCTATCCATCGTCGCATCTTCCGATGGAACTTCTTCTACGGCACAGGAGGGATGGCGGAGCCGCATACAGGATTTGAAGGATGAAGGCTTCTACGCCGTCTCATATAATGGGCTTGAGGTTGATTATGATGACGGATGCGCATGCAGCGGGAGAGTCGAAGTTACGTATATGGCAGACGGCAAGAAACAGACGTCCGAAGTGATATTTTCATTGGGTGAGAAAGATCGGGTTCATCAGACTTGCTTATTTCTAAGCAATAGCGAATGGGGCGAGGCTTGGGACAAGGCAAGCTGCCATTACAGTTACTGATTAATAGCTATACATAGGGAAGGTCGGAGACGCATGAATCGCGTTTCCGACCTTTTTTTGGTTAACTTATTCCTCGATCGTTGGCATCGGCAATGTCTCCGGGCCGACCGGATAAGCCGTATTCGGATAAGATGACTTCGGATAAGTTAAGCTTCCGCGCTCCTTCAAGCTGTCGAGGTTGTTCGCCTTGAGCATGCTGTCCGACAACGT
The DNA here is from genome assembly GCF_056269195.1 of Paenibacillus sp. J22P218. Classification (NCBI taxonomy): domain Bacteria; kingdom Bacillati; phylum Bacillota; class Bacilli; order Caryophanales; family Paenibacillaceae; genus Paenibacillus; species Paenibacillus sp. J22P218. Next base: position 200,336 of record NZ_JBWDNL010000009.1, on the reverse strand, counting down.
GTACAGGGTGTCGCCTGCATAAAGGATGCGTTTGACCGCTTTGCTGTAATCGAAGCCGTATTGACCGCTCTTCAGCAGATCCTCATCGGACAGATGCGTGATCGTTCCGCGCAGGGTGAAGCCTTGCTTCAAGTCAACCTTATACACGTATGCGCCTTGATAAGTGAACTCTCCATAAGCCGGGAATTGGCCGGGCGCAAGATTTTCTTTGTTCTTAATCTCATGAAGCTGTACCGGGAAAGCCATAAGCCCTTTGTCCTTGGCAAATAGCAACGCCTTATGGTCGCTCAGCAGCTCGGAGTCTGTACCGCGATCGCCAATGATTTCCTTGAACTGCTCGATAGGCTTATTGACGTTGGTAACGTCGAACATGGCGATCTTCATCCCTTGGTAGAAGGCGGTCGCTGAATCCGGACTCATCCCTTCGCCGGTTGATACGATAACGGTCTCCTTGCCGAAGCCGATCAGATGATTCTCGTCGTACGGGTGCAAATAATTGCTGTAGCCCGGTATTTTCAACTGACCGAGCACGGCAGGTTTGGCTGGATTGCGCAGGTCGATAGCGAAGAGCGGATCGACGTTGCGGAACGTCACCATATAGGCGCGATTGCCCATGAAGCGAACGGAATAGATACGCTCGCCGGGAGCGAGTCCTTCCAGCTTGCCGGCTATCGTCAAATTTTCATCCAGCACATACAGATTGTTCGTTGCCGTGTCTGCACCGCTAGCCCACATATTTCCTTTCGTGACGGCGACTCGGAAATAACCGTTATGCTCATCCATGGAATACTGGTTAAGCAAGGTGCCGGGTACCGAACCGTTGCCGATATAGACAATATGGCCTTGATCCAAGCGGAACTTGTAAATTTGCGTCTGCTCCGTGCCCAAATTGCCCGATTGTTGTACATACTTCGTAGTCGTGACATAGAGATGTTTCTCCGAAGCGTATACCGTCTGGCCAGCTCCGAGATAAGCCGATAACTGCAGCTTCTGCTCGGGTTGATCCAGATCGAGCGATCCGATGAGAAGCATGCTGCTGTCCTGCGAACCAGGGAAATAACGAATGTCCGATAACGGCAGCGACTGCTGCTTATCGGATATTACGGAGTCCCCGTATACAGGCTCGAAGGATTGAACGGCCTCAGGACTGACAGTGTTGCCGCCATCGAGTACCGGGTAATAATAACTGAATTTATTGCTTATCACATAGAGCGAGCTGCCGACTTTGCGAGAGTCGACATAGCTGCCTTCTTGTTCAATCCTTCTCACTTGTTTTGGCAGGCCGGAATCATCCATCTCGTAAACGAATGTTTGAACGAGGCTGCGAGTAGGAATAGAAGGCATAATCGCTCTCTTGTCAACTAACGAAGGCGAATCTTTGGTGTCGATAGCCTCGTTGCTGGCCTCGGCCACGGGTTCAGCTGTATCGACAAGACCTTTATCATACAAATAGTAGCCATAGTTACTCTGCCCGCCTATGACGATGAGTCTCTTGCCGTCCGCATATAGCTCCTGCGGAACGAAGCCTTTCTCGGACGCATAATCAAGCTGTGTAACCAGCTTAGGCTTAGCCGGGTCGGCGATGGATATGACAAGCACCTGCGAGCCGCTGATCTGATAAATGTACCGTCCGTCAGTCTTGGCATAATCGGCCTCATCGACGCCTGCGACTTGCACGTTCGTCTGAGAGTAGTCATTACTTGTGCTTCCCTCTGCTTCAGGGGCGGCCGAGCCTCCGTCCGCCTGAGCGGAATCCTTGGAATCTTCCAGTACTCCACCTTCCAAGTAATAAATGTTGTCGTTCGGAGAGACGGACTGCATAATCTCCTTTAACTTTGCCGCTGTTCCGATAACCGGAAGCTCTTCGGGCTCGTTAATCGTAACTAGCTTATTCCGAGCGTCCCACGCAACGACAGTTCCGAGCGCTTCCGATAGCGCGCGCAGCGGTACGATCGTTACCTTGCCCAGAAGACGGGGGGCAACGGCAAGCTTAACCGATTTGCCATTCGCAATCATCGTTGTCGAGCCAATCGTTAATGCAGCCGTCCGTTCCCCCCGGTTAAGTGTTGCTTCTTTTGCTCCGTTAACGTTCGTCCCGTAACCAACCTCAGCTCCGAGCGCCTCGGCGATCTCCCGAAGCGGGACGAGTACGCTGCCGTTCTCAATGAATGCAGCCGTCGACACGCTTAGAGGGACTCCGTTCACTTTAATGGCGATCTCCGCCTGTGCTGCAGCTTCGCCGCTCCATAATCCTGCGCCTCCCGGCGAAATCAGCAGCAGGATGGCGAGCAACGCGGCTAATAAGCCTTTTCTTCGCATCTTTATGACCCTCCTCTTATATAGCAACCAATAGCAGCAATCAAGTAAGTCCAGTTACTTCCATAAACGAGTCAAGAGGCGCATTGGTTGCGCCTCTTGAAGAGGGTTAAGGAAATAATTTCTTATTCTTCGTCTAGCAATTGGAGGTCTTGTATGGCGAGCAGAGCTTGTGTTCTTGAGGATACGCCAAGCTTGCCGTAAATACGGGAGAGATACACCTTAACCGTTCCCTCGGAAAGAGAGAGAGCGGCGGCAATCTGCTTATTGGAGGCCCCTTTTCGAAGCAGCAGCAGAAGCTGAAGCTCGCCGCGGCTTAGCGGCTCGGGCAGAGCGGAGGCAGCATCGTGCTCTTGGGACTTCGCTGGGAAAGCCGCAAGCAATGCGGTCATATACTCGTCCGATACACCGGTTATGAGCGCAGGCTCCAGCCTATTTGCCGCCCGCTGCTTCGCGTAGGCGCGGATCAAGGAGGCGAGCTTGTCGCCTTCATCGAGATAGCTGCGCATATAACCGAACGGTGCTGTCATAACAAGTGCCGCATGGAGCGATTGGAGCGCTTTGGCCCGTTGCCCGCGCTGCTCTTCGATGCACGCCGTCAGTATGGATATTTCTACAAGGCTGACCAAACAAGCCTCTCGTTCTGCCTGCGGTCTCAGCAAGCGAAGCAATCGCAGCGCGTCTAGCTCCTTGCGCTGGGCAGCAAGCACACGGACGTAGGTCGTATATTTGTAAAAGCTGCTGAATAGCGGGCGATCCTTAGGTGCGACACCTAGCCCCGGCAATTCCTTCTTCGCAGATCCAAGCTTGCCTTCACTCAAATACAGGCGGATTTTGCAAGCGATTAAGGTATGGCGCCAGTGCATATCGAAGCCCGCCCAACTGCCGGATAACTGCAACGCTTCGTCGATCGTGTGGTGAGCAAGCTCTGAGTCTTCCTCAGCCATATGGATATACGACTGAGTAATTCGATTAGGGATGAACAGGCCGAGCGTTCTCTTGGCGCGGGCTGCGCGGTCGATGGCGGGGATCAGCGCTGTTGCACCATTAAGTCGATTCCATTCGTAATAGCCTTCGCATAACGACTGCATGACATAGAGGTTAATGAGCGATTCATTCCAGTTATGGGCCGCAAGCAGGCCGGTGAACAAATGCGCGACACTTTCCGTATCGGTGGTTAGGACGCCATTCATGCCGAAGGAGGTACGTCTGACGAGCGGCTCCGATAAATTGTAATTGAAATTGTAGTAGATGGAATCCTGCGGCAGAACCGTCAGCGAATCTGTCTGGGCAAAGGAAAGCCATTGCTCGAACAGTCCGCTCGTGAAGAGCAGATTAGACTTTACGAACAGCAATCCGCTATGCAGCTGGCCGCGGCGTTCTCCAGCTTCAATCTTAGCGAATTGGCTCTCAATGCGGCCCATCATCGCTTCTGCGCGTGGAGCTTGTCCGGTCACGATCAGAATGAAAGCATTTAGCAAATCCATCTCGGGCGTACGCCGCTCGGATTCGGCGGGAAAGCTGTCGAACCATCTAGCCAGCGTAGCGAACTCGCCTTTCTGCAGCATAATCGGCGCTTGCTTCTCCAGCAGTTGTTCCGTCAGCAGGAAATCGCCTGAAGCTACTGCATAATCGATTGCTTCCTCCATGAAACCTCGCGCAGCGAAGCTTATGCTTGCATTACGGTTATGGGCGTACCAATTGTCCATATGAAGCTTCTTCGATTGGTTCTGAAGAAATTCGGCGAACAAGTGGTGATAGCGGAACCAAACGTTATTCTCATCGAGCGGAACGAGAAACAGGTTGCGGGCTTTCAGCTCTTCGAGCATCTTGCTGCCGCCGAACGCTCCAGCTAAAGCGTCGCATAGCTCGGCATCCATTCGAGTCAGCATCGATGTCCGGTATAGAAACTGAACAACGGGTTCGGGAAGACGCGCAAGCACCTCTTGGAACAAATAATTGCCAATCATACGATGCTCGCCAGAGAAGCTGTCGATAATCGATTCAATAACAGAAGCACCTTCAAGCGAGATCGATATGAGCTGCAAGGCGGTGATCCAACCTTCCGTTCGCTGATGCAGCGACTCCACATGCAGTCGTGTCAGCGCTACAGCAGTGCTCGTTGCATAATAGGATTCGGCCTCATCCAGCGAAAATTGCAGTTGACGGGCGTCAACCTCGGTATGCTCGCCGCGCGACGTCCACTTGGCCACCCGGAACGGCAGCTCGCTGCGGCTGGCGAGAAGCACATGGACATGCTTTGGCAGCCGGTCGATGAAGTAGACGACGCTCGTATGTATATCCTCAAGGTGAATGAACTGGTAGTCATCCCAAACGAGCGCAAGCGGCTCAAGGGCAAGGAACAGCTCATTGATAAGCACATCGATAAACATCGTTATAGACAGATTCGGCAGATGAAGCAGCAGCTGTGTTAGCCGTTCCGCTTGGTCGGCATCTGCCGCTTCGATTAATGACTGAGTCACATATCGCCAAAAACGTATCGTATCGTTGTCGTATTCATCCAGCGCGACCCAAGCTACGGAATAATCGCATTGGCTAATCCATTGGCTGAGCAGCGTCGTCTTGCCGTATCCGGCAGGGGCGCATACCGCCGTTAGCCGACCTTGCATGCTGCGGTTCATGCCGGCAACCAATCGTTCACGCGAAATGAGCCCGCTTTTGACGGCGGGCGGCGTAGTTTTCGTTTTTAACAGGATGTATCCAGCTGTTGGAATCATAGCTCCTCCGCATCATTCGACAGACTTCTGATTTCTTTCTATTATATAAGACTTTTTATTTGAAAATCGATAGATGATTAACTTTTGTTAATCGTTTTTCGACTTTTTTCGAGGTATCCTTATACCCACCTAATAGAGTTGTAACGAAAGGGAAGTGATTATCGTGAAATCATACTTACGACACACATTGGTTCAACGATTTGGGAAGCTTATGCTTGCCGCTGCTGTGGTCGGCTCGACCGTGCTTGCAGGGACGTCTGGAACGGCAAACGCCGCCGGGGGGAACGATGATTACGTATTTGAGCGGAGGGCGCCGGAGTCCAATATCTACTTTAATGGGGCAAATGACGTTGCCGTGAACGAAGAAGGTACGGTATTCGTTGCCGATTCCGGCAACGAGCTGATTCGTGTGTTTGATCCAACGGGGCAGGAGCTTGCAGAGTGGGATTGGGCTGGGGATGGGAATCCCGAGTTAGTTACGATAAGCGCTGACGGGTATTTGTATGTGGTGTATGACAACCATAGGGTACACAAGGTATCCGTTGACGAGGAATACAATTTCACTGTAGTCAATGAATGGGATGGGGCGGAACAGTTCGACAGCATAAGCGGGATTGCCGTGCATGATGAAAGCGGCGACGTTCTGCTGACGGATTCTTCATTGAACCGTATTTGGGTACTCCTTGATGTAGAGGTGGACGATCCTAATCGGATTCAATTCACAAGCAGTTATTTTGGCTCGGATGGACCGCAAAACTTTGAATCGCCGAAGGATATCGTCTTTGGCAATGATGGACAATTATACATAGCAGAGAGCACCAGCCGTATTCTCGTCATCGATATGGACGGTATGTTAGTCGACGAGTGGGAGAACGGGCAGGCGGGCAGTACGGTCGAGATCGATTCTATTAAAAACATAGCGTTCGGCGGAGAAGGTCATCTGTATGTGACCGACGAGGATGGGGACCAGCTTATTCGTTTCGGTGAGGATTGGGAAAGCATTGCGATCGGTTCGGAAGGAATAGCGAGCGGTCAATTTGACAGCCCAAGAGGGGTTGCCGTATCGAGCGATGGACTTGTATATGTCGTCGACGGCTATAATGACCGTATTCAACAATTCAGTGCTGAGCTTGAGTCCCTTAGCAGCTGGGGAAGCTTCGGCGACGAGCTTGGCAAGTTCTATTATCCAGATCATGTCGCTATCGACAAGGACGGCTTTGTTTATGTAGCCGACACTGGCAATCAGCGGGTTCAGAAGTTTGATTCCGATCTGAACTTCGTTCAAGCCCAGGGCGGGGGGAACAATTTCTATCCTACGGGAGTTGCCGTGGATTCCGATAGCAACGTATATATATCGGACACTTACAATCTTTATAAATACGCCGCCGCGAGCGGTGATCTGCTTCCTTTCTATACGTATCTTAACGATCCAAGAGATATTGAGATAGACAGCAATAACCATGTGTATGTTGCGGATAATGTGGGACATAGAGTCATCGTGCTGGATCCAAGCGGGAATGAGCTTCGAGAGTACGAAGGGGTTCCCGTAGATTCCTATTATTTCAATCCAAATGCGATTGCCGTAGATAATGAAAGAGAGCTCGTGTATGCATCAACCTCCAATGTTATTCAGATCTTTACGTTGGACGGGGAACAGGTGTCGGAGAATTGGCTAGCTGGTCGATACCCAATAAACTATATTGATGATATTGACGCAGACGAAGCGGGAAATGTGTATGTGGCTCAGTCAAGCAGCGGATCTATTCTCAAATTCAGTCCCGAAGGGTTGTTGGTGGATGAAATTTGGGGAACGGACGAAGGACCATTTCATGGTTTGGGCAAAGTTGGCGTAGACGGCAACGGTGACGTCTACGCAACCGACTTCTATGGCAGCACGCTGAATAAGTTTGCTTTTACGGCTAACCGTCTTGCTGGATTAACTTCATCCAAAGGGACATGGAATACGCCGTTCGAATCAGGTACGCAGGTGTATTCGATTACGCTTGGGGCGAGCGACAGCAAGTTCACGTTAACGCCGGAGGCTTATGCTGAGGATGCTCAGATTTCCGTTAACGGAGTCGTTGTCGATAGCGGGGAGACCTCGGCTGCCATCTCCATCGCGGCTGGCGCATCAAAAAAGATCTTGGTTGAGGTAACGTCCGAAGATGGTGTGAAGCGGGAATATACGTTGTCCGTAAGCCGTTCAGGATCAGGCGGCAATAATAGCGGACCTGAAGAGGCAGTAACGGAACCGGAAGCAGCGCCTCCGATTAACGTTGTAGTTGACGGTCAGGAGGATGAAGCGGCGCAAGGTCTCTTGAAGGATGCTATAGTTACAGCTGGCGAAGGCGGAGTTAACGTTGACATTAGCGAGGCGGGCGTGGAGCAGCTGCTAGGCAGCGAGGGCGCTCCGGATTCCATCGTAGTGCGTTTCGATGCGAACAGCAATTGGATCGACCTTGGTCTTCCGAAGTCGCTGATCCAGCTGGCATTAATGAATCCCAATGCCGTTATCGAGCTGCGGACGGGCTTCGGCACGCTGAAGCTGAAGCTTGCCGATCTATTGCGAGAATTGGACGGAGATGTTGCTTCGATACGGATTCGCTTGTCCAAGGAAACCCTTGTTCCGTTAAGCAACGGTGGAGCCGTACAGCCTACCGGAGCTTCGACTGTGCGGCTTGGACTTACGGCTGTATCGAAGTCAGGCCAAAGTAAGCCGGTCGTATTCAAGCGTGGTTATGTGCAATTTTTGTTGCCTGTATCGAATGTTTCCGGCAATCCTATCGGCCGCGAATATATGGGCGTAGCGCTTGACTCGAGTGGTGCGGTATCGTATCCGTTGCCTACGTTGTTCGGCGTCAATCAGACTGCAGTTCTCCATTTGAAGGGCGATGCTTTGTTTACTGTGATTCGTCATACGAATACATTCTCGGACGGAACGGCAGCTCCATATGCAGCGAATGCGATCGGAGTGCTTAGCAACAAATTTATCGTAAACGGTATGACGGACGAGCTGTTCCAGCCATTGGGAGAGCTTAACCGCGCGCAGTTCGCGACTTTGATCTTAAGGGCGCTGGGCATTCAGGAAGTTTCCTCTGCATCCGGCCCGTCGCCAAGCTTTACGGATGTAGCGGCAGAGCAGTGGTATGGCGGAGCGATTGCAACGGCAAGCGAGCTCGGCATCATAAGCGGATTTACTGACGGTTCGTTCAGGCCAAACCAAAAGGTGAACCGTCAGGAGCTCTTAACCATTGTCTATAATGCGCTTAAGCTTACAGGTGCGGCAGTTGAGCTGTCGGATGAGGAAACGACGCAGCTGTTGGCCTCATTCACAGACAAGGACAATATTGCACCGTGGGCGAAGAAGGCAATAGCCTATGCGGTGAAGCACGGTATCGTTCAAGGACAGCCAAACGGCAGCTTTGCTCCGACGGCAGCGGCTAACCGCGCGCAAGGCACGGTCGTGATATACAATATGCTGCAAGCAGCAGGTTTGTTGGATAAATAACAAAAGAGGCAGGCAAGGACTCTAGCAGTAGATGTCCTTGCCTGCCTTTGTTTTGCTTGGGTGTGCCTATCGATTTTAGTCAAATAGGTGTTGAACGAAATAACTGGAATTTCTCCTTTTTATTGCGGACCTTCCTGTCAACATTTATCAAATAGATGGAATTTCTCCCGTTAATAAATCTGTTTCTCAGTCGAACGGATGATATTGGTGAAATTAACATGAGGAAATCCCGTTATTCTATACTCCCTGCGGTATTTTCCAATAAATAACTGGAGGAATTCCCTTTATTTCAATCGCTATTCAAACCACTCCGAATAATGCTCCCGAACGAACGCCAGCTTTTTCTCCAAATGACCTGAACCGCCGCCCTCGTGACCGTTGAAAGGATAGAGGACGATCTCTTTCTCGCTAGTGATTCGGTTATAAGTGGCAAAGTACATTTGCGCAGGGCATATTTCGTCCTTCAGCGCTGCCGAGGCGAAGACGCGGCATTTAATCCGGTCCGCCATATTCATCGTGTCAAAATAGCTCAGGTTATCGAATACGAGATCGGTTTGCTCCGGGTGTCTCTTCAAATAATCGGTAACGCTCGCGAACGCGCCGTGATTGCCCTCGACGCGGCTTACGATATTGCTGTTGCTTGGCACGTCGACGAGCGCCAGAACGGGTCTGTCGTCCAGCGCGCATACTGCCATGCCGAGCGCGCCGCCTTGGCTGCCGCCTTCGATGACGATCATGGCTGGATCCACTTCCGGTTGCTCGCAAGCAAAGTCGATCGCCTTCAAGCAGTCCATGTAGGCGTGACGGAAATAATATTCGTCTTTGTTATGTACGCCTTTGCAGATCACGTTCGTCATGTGTCCGCTCGTATAGACGGCGCTGTCGCCCGTGCTGCCGCCTTGGTCTCGGACATCAATTGATAGAACGGCGAAGCCCATCGTTATCCAGTGCATAAAGTTTGATGGCGTGCCGCGGCTGCCGGTGAAGCCATGATAATGAATGATGCATGGGTAGTTGTCTTTACCTAAGAATGTAGGCACGATAAACCAACCGTTAATCCTCGTCTCGTCCATTCCGCAATAGGAAATATCGTACACGCTGACAAGCGGGCTCGGGTAATCGATTTGCTGTTTTGCGGATTGAAGCGGTACCGATTTTGCCTGACGGAGGGTGTCCGACCAAAACTGGTCGAAATCTTCTTTTTTCGTTAAAGCCGGAGAATAGTCGTACAATTGCCTCGATACCTCGGAAACATACCCCATACTCTATAATCCTCCTAATCACTTTCTAGTCGTTATTATAAATCCATTTACAAACTTTTCATAGAACGTTAACGCCTCTCATACATAAGGTCTGTAAAATGCACTACTGAGCCTACGTGCGAACTAACCTAGAAAATAGAATGGAAGAGGTGCTTTACGTTTTGAACAAGTTGAGAAAAAGAATGGCCATGCTGCTGCTGGGCAGCATGACGCTTGGTTTGATCCCTGCTCCGGCAGGTGCGGTATCCGTACCGTACGATTCAATACCGAAGCTGTTGATTACAGAGGTGGTGCCGGATAGCGAAAATATATCTCCTACCATTGCAACCGATGCCTATGAATTCATTGAAGTTTATAACAATACCGATGAGAACATAGATTTTGACGGTAATTACTCCATCGTTTATCGCAATGGCGGAACAGATACACCTTGGAATGCTACGGATGCCGATGGCGATATCGTCATTCCTGCACGTCAATCGGTGGCGTTCTGGATTATGAATGCCGCGAACACCTCGTTTACTGAGGCCGATTTTAACACTAACTATGGGACAAGCTTAGTTGAAGGCGTATCCTTGTTCCGCTTGAATGGCGGCGGAGGGCTCCACAATTCCTCACCTCGCGACATTTTAATCAAGGACGCAGGTGACGCAATCATCTCGATGGCATCCTACGAGAATGATGCACAGACGGTGAAGAACAAAGGCATTCTGTACAAATATCCGATCGACGGATCGGTTCAGATGCGAATGATGACGAATCCGGGGTCGAAGGCCGCTACTCCTGGTCTCGCCGAAGCGGGGCAAGTGCCTGACGAGCCTTCGGGGGCAGAAACCTCGTTCGAATCGACGCTATCCATCTCTCATACACCTGCTGAAGAGACAGGGCTAACCGACTACACGATCTCTGCCGAGCTTTCCGATTATATCGGAACCGTAACGGCATCGGTGTACTATAAGACTGACGAGCAATCCGAGTACACGCAGCTAGGCGGAGAAACTATAGTTAGAGCTAGCGGTACGGACTACAGTTTGACGGCGATGATTCCGCACGAAGCGTTCGCAGACAATAGCGTACTCTCTTACTATATTGAAGCGCAGGACGAATCTGGCGATCCGTCTGTTGTCTCCGATACGTACGATGTGAACGTCTCGCCGGAAGGGGAGGAGCCAGCTATTGAGCCGGAGGAGCTCTCCTTGCTCATTACGGAGCTTGTTCCCGATTCAACGAATGTAGGAGCATCGGATGGTTATGAGTTTATTGAGCTTTATAATCCTTCATCCGAAGCGGTTAGTTTGAATGATTACGAACTCTACTACCGCAATGGCGGCACGGATACGCGTTGGCCGCTGCATACGGCGGATGAAGTGACCATTCCTGCACGCGATGCGATCATCTTATGGGTTATAAATGCGGATAACGGCGCAGCAACCGCAGATATGTTCAGTGCGAATTATGGAGGAGCGGCGCTCGCGGAGGGCGTGGATTTGTTCCGTTTGGCTCAAACGGGAGGCATGGCAAATGGCGGCCCGAGGACGCTCGTTGTTAAGAGCAAGAGCGGCAAAGAAATCGTGTCCGCCGCGTATGAGAACGACGCTCAGACCGTACCTGACAAAGGGATTTTCTATAGCGTCCCAATTAGCGGGACAAGCATGCTGATCATGGCCGGCGCGGGCACGGCTGCAGCGACGCCGGGCCGCGTCGCTGCGGAGCAATTGGTTCCGCCGGGCGGCAATATGCCGCCGGTCATTACGCATACGCCTTCGGCAGGCGTTCAACTAGGCAGCGATGCCGCGATTACGGTTGCGATCGCCAATGCGGAGAGCGACCAAGGAAAGACCGACGACCCGGTAACGGCTGCGCTCTATTATAAGTCGGAATCGCAGCAATATTATACGGCTGCCGCAATGACGACGACTGGCGGCGGCGTATACAAGGCATCTATTCCAAGGGCGGCTCAAGTCGAATCCAAGCTCGAGTATTACGTGCAAGCCAAGGATAGCGTCCACACGGTTGAATCGGAGCATTACGAGCTGCCGGTTACCGGCTTCCCTGTATTTAATGCGAACAAAGTACCTCCGCTTCTTATAACGGAGCTGCTGCCGAACAGTGTGAACGTAGGCAGCGCGGACGGCTACGAGTTTATCGAGATTTACAACAATACGACGGAAGATATTAACTTCCAAGATTATAAGCTCTACTACCGGTACACCGACTCCGGCCCTTCGGCGGACGTCATCTGGCCGACAGATCGCGAAGACATTACAATTCCGGCAGAAAGCTCCGTCGTGTTCTGGGTTATTAACAGCGCCAATACGGCTAAGACGGCAGCGGATTTCAACGCGCAGTTCGGCGTAAACCTTGTGGAAGGCGAGTCGCTCTTCAAAGTGAATTCCGACGGGATGGCGAATGGCTCCAGACGTGGCGTTGTCATTGGGACGAATACGCATAAGGAGGTATCGGCGGTCTATTATGACGGGGCGCTTCCTGGCGAAACGACGGACAGCAAAGGCATCTATTACGCTTACCCGAGGAACGGCTCGGTCGAATCGTTCAAATATAGCGTAGGTACGAAGGCGGCTACGCCAGGTTCACTAGAAGAGCTGCAGAAGCCTGCCGAGCCGATCCAATTGGGTGCGGATACGAGTGAGCCGATCATCCAAGATGTGACGGGGTTAACGGAAATCGCAGAGTCCGAGTCGCTTAAGCTAGTCGCCGACGTGCAAGACGACCGCGAAGTTCGGACAGTGACGGTGTATGTGAAAACAAACGCCGATGCGGGTTATACGAAGCATTACTTGTATGAGGATTACGATGATAAAATGTTTCATTTCACCGTGGCTTCGCCGGAAATGGTAGGCAAAGCCTACGTCGAATATTACTTCGCGGCTTCCGATGGTACCCATACGGAGCAATCTGCTCCTGTACGCGTCAGCATTACGGGCGGATCCGATCGTTCGGAGCTGCGTTTGAATGCTAAGGACGGCAAGCTCGTTTCCGGTATATTCGAGCTGAAAGCGACTTCCGAGAGCGAGGATGCGGACGCACTGACGCTTACCGTGGACGAGGCCGTTCAAGGCAATACGTACCGTGCGCTTGAGCATGACGCGTACTTTGCCTTCGAAGCGGCCGAGGTCAATTATTATTTCAAAAACGCGGTTACGATGGGTGAGGAAATCCTGTATACGTTCATGGATCCAATCAACACCTATACGACGCTTAATTATCTAATCGCCAGCGACAGGCTGAAGCTTGGCGACAATAAGATCGCTATCCGCGCAGGAACGAAGACTGGACCATTCGATAACCGTCCGGAGGAGAACAAGGACGACTTCAAGGTGCGCAATGTGCGGCTGGTTCTGTCGGACGGCACAGTCATCTATGATTCGTTGTATGCCGATAAGTCCAAGGACATCAAGATGGGCGACAGCGCGGGCAAATTCCCGGCGATCGAGTTCAACTTGACGCTTGAAGAAGACATGCTTCGCTCCAAAGCGCTCGCTTGGGATACGACAAAGCTAACCGACGGTAAGCATACGGTAGCGGTGTCCGCCGGCGGGGCAAGCAGCGTATCTGCAGAAGTAACGGTCGACAACACGGCTCCTACGATTACGCCTTCGCTGCAAGACGGAGAGACGTACCGCGGTCAACTGACTATCGATGCTGTTGTGAGCGATGCTCTGGCTGGCGTCAAGTCGGTAACGGCTGCTCTTGACGGAGAAGCGATCGAGCTGCCGTACGCGACATCTTCCGGCAAGCTGACGAGCGGAGAGCATACGCTAACCGTCAAAGCGACTGATCAAGCAGGCAACACCAGCGAGCGTACGATTACGTTCAACGTGCCGAATGAAAATCCGGATAAGCCGGAGCTTATCGCGCCGCTGAACGGTTCCAGCCTGACGGCGAATCGCGTTAACCTGACGGTAAAGGCAACCGATCCGATGGGCGATATGCTTAAGCTGACGTTCTATAAAGGCTTTAACTTTGATGCACGGAGCAAGCAGGGCTTCACGGCCTATTCGGGCGCTTCCGATACAGAGCCGCCGAAGCAGCTTCAGCCAGGCGGGGAGCAGCTGTTCACAACGGAAGATTATGCAAAGATTGCGAAAGCCGATGGCGAGTATCTCGTCAACGATTCCGTTAACCAGTTCCCGTATCATCGCTTCGACATGAAGCTGGATTCGTCGGTGAAGGCGAGCGATCGCGTCGATATCGAGTGGAGCGGCAAGTCGCTGGAGGGGCGCAAAGTCAGCCTTTATGCATGGGATCAGAAGGCAGGCAAATGGGCGCTGCTGGATTATAAAGTAGCCGGTGAAGAAGACTTTACGCTTAGCGCGCAAGTGAAGGCCGGCGATTACAACGCTGGCGGCGTCATTCACGCGATGGTGCAGGATGAGCTGCCGGTCACGCAGGACGAATATGATTTCTCGTTCGTATGGATGTCGGATACGCAATATTATTCCGAGAGCTATCCGGAAATTTATGAGGGCAACGTTAATTGGATCGTCGACAGCCAAGACGAGATGAACATTAAATATGTCATTCATACGGGCGACATTGTTGACGATGCCGATCAGGCTTATCAATGGACGGAAGCGAACAAAAGCATGAAAGTGCTTGAGGATGCGAATATGCCTTACGGCGTTCTTGCCGGTAACCATGACGTGTCGCATCAAACCGGGGATTACAGCTACTATTGGAAGCATTACGGGGAAGACCGCTTCAAGGATGAACCGCACTACGGCGGTTCGTATCAAAATAACCGCGGCCATTACGACCTGATCTCCGCTGGCGGCGTCGATTTCATCATCGTGTATATGGGATGGAATATCGGCGACGACGAGATTCAATGGGTCAACGATGCTGTCGCGGCGTATCCGGATCGGAAGGCGATCCTGGCCTTCCATGAATACATGCTCGTATCGAACAATCGCGCACCGATTGCGGATAAAATCTATGAGCGCGTCGTCGTACCGAATCCGAACGTCATCGCTACGCTCTCCGGCCATTACCATGACGCCGAGACGCTAGTGGACGAGATCGACGATAACGGGGACGGAACGCCGGACCGCAAAGTGTATCAAATGTTGGCCGACTACCAAGGCGCGGAGATGGGCGGACTCGGATATATCCGCTTGATGCAGTTCGATCTGAAGAACAACCAAATCCATATGAAGACGTATTCGCCTTACTTGGACGACTATAACTACTACGATCCGACTGAGTATCCAGGCAAGGATGAGTTCGATATGGACGTTGATCTCAGAGAGATGAACAAACGGGTAGCGACGGACTATTTTGGCGTCAAAGTGTATACGGATCAGAAGATCGGCACGGTTCAAAATGCAGCAAGCGGCTCGGAAGCAACCGTTACTTGGAGCGGCTTGAAAGAGAATCGCTACTATGAATGGTATGTAGCTGCCGAAGACGCGAACAGCGGTTATACGCTTTCGGATATTTGGGGCTTCGCCGTAGGCGATCTCCCGAATAGCGGCAATGGCAACGGCAATGGGGAGACGGAAATACCGACAGAACCCGAAGAGCCGACAGAGCCGGAAATTCCGGTAGATCCGACGGATCCTACTGAACCGTCGCAGCCGCAATCACCATTCACGGATACGAAAAATCATTGGGCTAGTGAAGCAATCGATAAACTGTCCGGACAAAAGATTTTAAGCGGTTATCCGGATGGCAGCTTCAAGCCGGATGCGCGCATGACCCGTGCCGAATATGCGGCAGTCATGTTCCGTTTACTTGGTTTGGCAGCACCAACAAGCCCATCATTATCGTTCACCGATACGGTTGCCAATGCTTGGTACGGCGCATATGTTCAAGCTTTGACAGAAGCGGGTATCGTGAAAGGATTCGAGGATGGCAGCTTCAGGCCAAGACAGAAAATGACGAGAGAGGAAGCATTCGTCATTCTATATCGCGCAGTGAAGGATCGTCTTCCTGCACCATCAACGGGTGGTACGAAGATCGCCGATCTGGAAGGCGTCTCGCCTTGGGCAAGAGAAGCGTTGACTGCTCTTGTTGAAGCAGGTATTATCAAAGGCTATGAAGACGGTACACTACGACCTAAGAATGCGATCACAAGAGCGGAAATCGCGACGATAATCGCGTATTTCGCGAAATAAATAGGATGGATGGCGAATGAGGGGCTACCTCGTTCGCCATCTTTTTTTGGGCCGACTGTCGAGAATTAGCGAATGAACAAACGTTTGCACGCTGAAGGAGATAAGTTTTGCTAGAAGAGAATATAAGTCGAAACGATTTGAGCTTTGTGAAAATGATAATTAAAGGAAAACGAAGATAACAAGTGATTGGTTGAAATTGTAAACGGTTACTTTATGAATTTGGCAGATTTCGATAGAATATCACCATTTAATAACAATCCATCTTGTTGTACACTAGCTTCAGGAAATAAAAGCGCTTACTTTATCTTTAGATGGATGAGGTCGGCGTTATTTTTGAGAAGTTGAACAAACGTTTGCACAACTATGGGGGTACATAGGAGTTATCACATGAGGAGGTAAGAGCAGGTGAAACGAATGCTTAAGAAAAGTGCTGCTAGGTTTATGGTGCTGGTCATGTTTGTAAGCGCTATCGCAGGAGCGGCTCCGGCGGTCTACGCGCAAGATCCGCCTGAAGCGCAGGCGCTGCAAAGCCCGGTTATCGGCACGACGTCGGATACGGGGGCTGAGGTTACCTTTTATTTTGATGGAACAGCGAGCGGGATTCCAGGCAAAGAACGTATTGTTGTGAAAGGGGAGTTCAGCGGCTGGAACGAGCGGGAGCTGATTAAGGGCGAGGAAGATATTTGGTCTTATACCTCTGAGCTTCCGGCGGGATGGTATGCCTATGGACTTGCGTCGTATCCAGGAAACACCTGGCATGGAGATCCGCTTAATACGACGATTACTAAGAGTGGCAATCCGGGCGTTGCCGTGCCTGGCATTGTGTTCGATGCTCCGTTCGAGGTACTGACAGAAAGTACGACAACGTTAACCGGGGTCTATTTTACAGGCAATGAGGATCATACGGAGGAGCTTGACTATTCGCTGGTAGCACCTAAGGATGGCGTAACGATTAGTGATGGCACGTTAATCGTAGATGATACGGCCACTACGGGAACGGTGGATGTGATTGGTGAATCGGGCGGCGGCAAGTCGGTCACGCGTACGATTCGAATCGTTGACGAGCTGCTGTCGAGTCCGGTCATTAACGGAGACGGTACGGTAACGTTTAATGTCGTATACGACGGTCCGTCCCTTTACTTGGTAGGCGCGATGAACGGATGGGATATTGAATATGCGATTCCGCTGACGAAGACGGATGGCGTATTCAGTGTAACGATACCGCTTGCTGCCGGCATGTATGAATACAAATTCGTGCCGAATAATGGCAGCTGGACAGGAGATCTGCTGGATTCGCTTAACCCGCTTACGAGCGGAGGCAATTCCAAAGCTGTCGTTCCAGGTCTTATCCTAAATAATCCGAGCGCTATTGAGCAAGGAGCAGAGCTTCAACTTACGGCTAATCTGCAGAGCAGCGACAATACGCCAGCAACGGCCGTAACGCCTGTCTGGAGCTTGGAGCAGCCCGTTGATGGAATATCTATCGTAGGCAATAGTCTAGTTGCAACTGCAGATGCCGAGGCAGGCGGTACGGTCACCGTTGTAGCGGCGTATGATGGCTATATGGAGAAACAAGTTATTTCGATCGTCGAGAAAATGAACACATTCACGATTCATTATTATCGGTTCGATGGCACGGCAAATGATTGGAATCTATGGCTGTGGCCTCAAGGGGTGAACGGCCAAGGGTATTCGTTTACGGATTCGACAGATGAAGGATATGCGACAGGAGCGTACAAGTTCCAACAATCGGAGATTAATGTGATTCCGAGGTTGTCTGTGCAAGGCAATGATTGGTCCCAGCAAGACTCGACCCGCAAAGTAGCGATCCAAAGCGGCAATTCCGTAGAGGCATGGATCGTTGAAGGGATATCGACCGTTTTTTACGAAGAGCCGGTTATTGAAGATTTAATCCCGCTTCAGCGGAAAGTACGGTTCCAATATATTCGTGAGGATGCGGACTACACCGATTGGAACATTTGGACATGGGATACAGGCAAGACGAATGGGACTGTATTGTTCACGAAATTCGAGAATGGCAAGGCCGTTGCCGATATTGCGATTGGCGAGCAGACGAAGCAAATGGGCTTCAAGCTGCGCAAAGGCTTTGATTGGGAGACCGCTGTCATCGATCAGAATTTTGACCGAGTCATTGTTACCGGGACGGAGCCGCTGACGAAGGTCATCGTAACCGGCGGACAAGGCGCTTTCCGCACACTGCCGGCAAGCTCTGCGCCTGTATTGGCGGATGGCGGGGCTACTTTCTACTACAGGGACGATGCGTTGTTCGAGGCTGAAGAGATGCATTTGATCGATGGCGTGAAGCTGAAGATTGGCGATACCGAATACCCGATGGTCTACGATGCGGAAGATGAGAGATTCAGCTATAGGTTAAATGCCCTTACTGAAGGGACGCTTACCTATACGTATCTTGTTACGAAGTATGAGGTTACGACAGAAGTAACGGATCCTCGCAACACGGTAGATGGCGTATCGACGTTGACGTATAAGCGGCCAGCTGTAAGCATGACGTCGGAAGTAGGCCCATCTACGATTTCGTACAATGAAAATGCGGTATTGAAGATAGCGTTGATCGCCGAAGATGATACCCCTATGACGGGTCTCTATGCAGATCTAAGAGCGATTGGCGGCAATGCGGCGACATTCATTGATCCTCAGCTTAATGAGTTGACGATTGCGGTGAAGGACACGGTAACGACCGGTCTGAAGAACATTCCGATTACGGCCATTGATATCTATGGCAACAAGCATGTGCATACCGCCAAAGTACGTGTAGCAACAAGAAAAACGGTTGGCGGAGCAGACGACTTCGATTGGGATGAGGCACGCATTTATTTCATGCTGACGGATCGCTTCTTCAACGGAGATCCATCGAATGATGACCCGAACGGGGAGAACTATGATACGTCGCATCTCGAAACCTATCATGGCGGGGACTTCAAAGGCATTACCGAGAAGCTCGGCTATCTGGATGAGCTCGGTATCAATACGATCTGGATTACGCCGATTGTCGATAATATCGACTTTAACAAGGGCGTCGATTTCGACGGTCAACAGTATGGCTACCATGGCTACTGGGCGAAGGATTTTACATCGATTGACGAGCATCTGGGCGAGCTGGAAGACTTC
This sequence comes from Paenibacillus sp. J22P218, assembly GCF_056269195.1. Classification (NCBI taxonomy): domain Bacteria; kingdom Bacillati; phylum Bacillota; class Bacilli; order Caryophanales; family Paenibacillaceae; genus Paenibacillus; species Paenibacillus sp. J22P218. The sequence continues at coordinate 181,225 of NZ_JBWDNL010000009.1, read as the reverse complement.
AAGGAACTGATCGACGCGGCCCATGAGCGCGGTATCAAGATTATGGTGGACGTTGTGCTTAACCATACCGGCTATGGACTGGATACAATAGCAAGCGGATGGTCAGGATTAACGAACTTGCCGACAGCCGAGGAGCGGCAGGTGTTCGCAGGCATGCTGCGCGATGAGGATGAGGATCCTGTCGTTCGCTACTCGTTAGCTGAGCTCCCAGACTTGAAGACCGAGCTTGCTGAAGTGCGCGAGCAGATCGTAGCATGGCAGACGGATTGGATTGAGAAGTCGATGACGGCGAAGGGCAATACGATTGACTACTTCCGCGTCGATACGGTGAAGCATGTCGAGAATACGACGTGGATGGCCTTCAAAAACGCGCTGACGAAGATCAAGCCGGACTTCAAGCTTATTGGTGAAAATTTCGGCGCAAGCGTGAACAACGATGGCGGTTATTTGCGAAGCGGCATGCTCGATTCCGAGCTTGATTTCCAATTCAAGGTCATTGCGCGAGATTTCGTCGATGGCCGAATAAACAGCGTAGAGCAGGAGTTAGCGCAACGCGACGCGTTGATCGACAACACGGCGACCTTCGGCCAATTCCTTAGCAGCCACGACGAGGAGGGATTCCTCATCAGCTTGCTTGTCGATGAGGACAGGCAGAAGTTCCGCGAGGGAACGCTTGAGCCTTCGATGCTCGCGGCTGTGCAGGCTAAGCAGAAGATTGCAGCCTCGCTGCAAATTACGGCCAAGGGCCAACCGGTCATTTATTACGGTGAAGAGCTTGGACAATCGGGCGTGAAGGCTGAAGATATGGGTGCGGGCGACGTGAACGAGAACCGTTACGATCTGAATTGGGACGGTTTGGACGACCCGGCTTACAATCATATTTTCGACCATTATAAGAAAATGCTCAATATCCGCGCGCAATACTCGAAGGTGTTCTCCAAGGGAACGAGAACGCAGGTAGCGGGAAGCGATGAAGCTGGTTTCACGTTGTTCGAGCGGGCGTATAAGGGTCAAAGCGTATACGTGGGCATATCGACCAAGACGGATGAGAAGCAGGTGACGTTCTCCGTACCTTACAAGGCAGGGTCAACGGTTCAGGAGCTATACAGCGGACAGCCGCTAGTGGTTGCGAGCGACAAGACGGTTACTGTGACGCTACCAAGTATATTAGAAGGCGGAACATTCGTTATAGCCGGCCCGGCTAAAGTGTCGGGAGATAATAGCGGTGTTGTGACGGAAGTGCCGGTTGGTTCGACGGTTGAGGTAATCGCTGAGGTAAGCGGAGATGCAGGCTTGCGGACGGCAACGGTGGCAGCCGATCAGCTTGGAGCTGCGATTGATGCGGCCGCGCGCGGCGAAGGCAGGGTGCAGGTCCATATACCTGCGGTCGCTGCTGGGGAAGCAGCGGATGTGCGCATTCCGACAGCGATGCTTGAGAAAGCGCGTGCGGCTGGCGTGGATTTGGAGCTCGTATACGAGGGCATGAAGATTACGATAGCCGCAGGAACTCTAAGCGCGGCCGAGTTAAATGGGGCTGAATATGCGGTTATATCGCGCAGCTTGTTGGAAGAGACAGCGAAAGCGCGCTTGAAATCGGCTATTGCCGCCAAGGACAGCGGTTATGCGGCAATTAGCGAAATCTATAGCTTTGGCGTCACACTCGTCAATAAAGCTGGCGAGACAGCTTACGTGAACAGCTTCGGCGCAGATGTGCAGATCGGCATAACGCTTAGCGCGGATGAGCTGGCGCTCATTACGAATAAGTTGAAGACAGGCGTTTACTACGTGAAGGAAGACGGCACTTTGGAGTTTAAAGGCGGAACGCTAATAGGCAGTATCCTTACGTTTAGCACGGATCATTTCAGTGAGTATGTCATTATGCAATATAACAAGAGCTTCTCGGACGTGAAGGAAGGGTGGGCGAAAGCTTATATCGAGCTGTTGGCTGCCCGCCATATTACGAGCGGAGTCGGTGGAGACCGATTTGATCCGAAGGGAACGGTAACTCGCGGCGGGTTCGCTGCTTTGTTAGGGCGAGCGCTCGGCTTGAAGTCGGCTGCTGCTGTTGGAGGCAAGTTCAGCGACGTGTCTGACGATGCCTACTATGCCGGTTACGTGGAGGAGCTTAACAAGCTTGGTATTATTCAAGGATATGAGGACGGCAGCTTCAAGCCAGATGCGGTCATTTCTCGTGAGCAACTGGCAGCAATGGTCATTCGGGCTTACAACTTTGTAGTTGGATCGGCTTCGCCCGCGGTTTCTGCGGGTGCAGCTGGATTCAAGTTCAAGGATATAAATGAAGCATCACCATACGCAGTCGAAAGCATTGAAGCCGCTTATAAGCTCGGTATCATTAACGGTGTAGGCGATGATCGCTTCGCTCCGAATGCTGCCGCTACCCGCGAGCAAGTCGCGAAAATGCTGATCGAGCTGCTGAACAAGTCAGGCAAGCTCTCGTAATACGTAAAGCCCCGAACCAAGCTCGCAGGAGCTGGGTTCGGGGCTTCTAGTTTTTTATGCCGAGGTATCCAGATGATTTAAGTAATCCAGTGCCTCGTCTAAAGTGCTGACGGGCACTATCGTTATATCGTAGCCCCGCTTCTTGGCTTCGTCCAAAATATCTTTTTCGTTGCTATCGGTCGGTTTCACATCCGCAGGACTGAAGAATAGATCCACGCCAGCTCGCTCGGCTGCGATGATCTTATCGCGAATGCCCCCGATCTGACCGACATGGCCGGCTGTATCGATTGTACCGGTGCCGGCAATCGTTAGGCCATGCGTTAGCTCAGCCGGGTCTAGTTGATCCGCAATTTCGAGGGCGAACATCAATCCTGCCGAAGGTCCGCCTATGTTAGCTACAGTGAATTCGACCTCGATAGGCGGAGTGATCTTGAACTGGTCCTCGGTTACAAGTCCTATTCGCGGATACGCCTTGCTCGATGTCACATCGCTTCCAGGGAGGCCGTAAAGTTCAACATCGAGCTGGAGCTGCTGATCTCCGCGCAGTACGCCTAGCTTGATCGTATCGCCAGGGCTCTTCCCGGCATCCAGTAAAGCAAGCATGTCGTCTAGCTTCGTAATAGGTTTGCTGTCTGCCTCGAAAATAATATCTCCCGGGAACAGAATTCCCTTCGCCTTGGAGCCGGGATAGATCGATTGTACGAAAATGCCCGTATACTCCAGCGGCACATGCTCGCCCGAAGCTTCAAGCGCCGAGACCACTGCGCTATTTTGCGATTGCTTCATCATATGCTCGAGCAGCGCTTTGTATTGTGAAGTCGTAAGGTTGCCTCGAACCTGGCTTGCCTTGCGGACTTCCGTATCCGGGGCGAGCAGCCCATACAGCAGCGTAAAGGTGTTGCTAACCTTGGAGCTGAAGACGGTCGTCAGATTGAAGCTGCCTTCCTTCGAAGACGCACTATTCTCAACCTTCACGTAATCCGCAATGCGCTCAACCGACCCCGGCTGGTACAAGTAATAAGGCAGCGGTATGAACAGCATGCAGGCAAGGAGCAACAGCAGGATGGTGTATATGATTCCGGCTCGGGAGTGCTTGTTATTTGTTTTGTAAACCATTGTTTGCTCCTTCCTTTTTCGATAGGTGTCTATATTCTTATTATCACACAACAGAGAAACGTTTTACAAAGATGATGCAGCTCGTTATTATTCACTAAAACTGCTGTGTTGTATCGGACAAGCTTTGTAGATTCAGGCTTGACATGGAAAAGGTTTGGTTGTATGGTTAGTTACATAACTAATGAACCACATAAGCAAAGAGGTGATAGCGTGTTCGACGACCGTAGCCCCATCTATCAACAAATCGCGGATAAGATCAAAGAAGATATTATAAGCGGCGTTCTGCAAGCAGACGAACAAGTCATGTCTACTAACCAATATGCCTCGTTTTATCGAATTAACCCGGCAACGGCAGCGAAAGGCTTTCAATTGCTTACTGACGAAGGCATTTTGTATAAGAAGAGAGGGATTGGGATGTTCGTAAGCGGAGAGGCAAGACAATCGCTGCTCGCGCAGCGAAGAGATGTGTTCTTCGAGGAAGTTGTAGATAAAATGTTAGTCGAAGCGGATAAGCTTGGCGTGCCGGTGAGCGATATTATTAAACGGATTGAAGCTATGAAGGGGAGGGATGAAGCATGACACTTCGTATAGATGTGAATAAGCTGCATTTGCGGTATGGGAGCTTCACTGCGCTGCACGAGCTGACTTTCAAACTCGACGGTGGCAAAATATACGGCTTGCTCGGGCGCAACGGCTCGGGGAAAACTAGTCTGCTGTCCATTCTCGCCTCCTTCCGCCTCCAAACGGCCGGTTCGGTTGCGATCGGCGGCGAGGCGCCTTTCGAAAACGCGAAAATAATGGAGCAGGTCTGCTTCATTCAAGAAAGCGGCCATATGAGTGACGGATTAAGCGTACGCGACGCACTTGCGCTTGCGGCAAGCTGCTGGCCGAATTGGGATGATGAGTACGCGCGTAAGCTCGTCAAGCTGTACGATCTACCGACGAAGAAGAAGTTTATGGAACTTTCGCGCGGCATGAAGTCGGCTTTGGGCGTTACGATCGGCCTTGCCAGCCGCGCTCCGGTTACGATTTTCGACGAAGCCTACTTGGGGATGGATGCGCCGTCCCGTTACGTGTTCTATGAGCAGCTACTGAACGACTACATGGCTCATCCGCGCACGATTATTATATCCACGCACTTAATAGAAGAAGTGGCATCTCTATTCGAAGAGGTGCTGATTCTTGACCGAGGAAAGCTGATCGCTCACGAAGAGACCGAATCACTGCGGGCGAAGGGAACGGCTGTGACGGGACCGGCTGAACGCGTGGACCGATTCGTGCAGGGGATGACTGTGCTTGGCGAACAGAAGCTAGGCGGCACGAAATCCGTGACGGTGTTCGGAGCGTTAAGCGAGGATGCAAGGGGGCGGGCTATTAATGAGGGACTAGAGCTCGGACCGGTATCGTTGCAGGATTTGTTTGTCCATATGACGAAACGAAGGGGCGATGAGCAATGAATCGGAAGAGAAGGCATCCAGCGATGAACGTTGCGCTTAAATTAATGCATGCGTACCGATGGTCGCTTAGCATCTATTGGGTTATTTTCATATGCATGTATGTGATCATTGAGATTATTAATAATGCTTCAGCGCTTGCCGGCAACGATATTGATGCACAAGCCATATGGGAGGGAGCATCCACCTCACCTCGCATATTTCTACTCGTCATTGGCATTATGTTGACGCCATTATCGATTGCGGGCTTTGTAGCGAATGGCGTGACGAGAAAATATTTTATATGGGGAGCAAGTGGCTTGATTGCGGTATATTCAGCTATCTCGGCGCTCATCATGACACTGGGGTATCCTATTGAGAAATGGATTTACGATCGGTATGATTGGGTGGTCACATATAAAAATCCGCATTTGTTCATCGATGCCTCGCAGCCGTGGTGGATGTTCTTGGAGTACTTTTTCAATTTCATTGCCTACTTCGGCAGCGGCTGGCTAATCGGATCATGCTTCTATCGGTTTAATTGGAAGATCGCAACCGTGTTATGTTTGTTTGCCTTGCTGCCTGTGCTCGCAATGGAAGCAGTGCTTTCCTCCGACTGGGTAGGCTCGCTTTTGCAGTCCACCTTCGATATCGAGCGTGCAAGTATTTTCGTTGTTGTCCTACTCGCGTTATGCGTGATTGCTCTTCTATACGGCGCCGGTTACTTAATGCTTCGTAAGGTGACGATTAAGCGCAAACTCATTTCATAGGGGATTTGAACGAGCAGCTTCTTCAGAAATTATTTCTGAAGAAGCTGTTTTTTTTTTGGAGTTCGTGACACCCTGTTGTCAATTCGAACGTTTATAATTGAGAAAAAGCGGGATGACAGTGGGAGGTAGAAGCATAGCGATGACAGCGGGCCTACAGCTTGAGCAGCTATACGGGTGCATAGGGAGCAATCCGCTCCAAAGGAAAATCTTGCTCGTTCAGAGTCATGCGGAAGGTCACATGCTAATCGAGAGAGTCGTTCGTGATTACGGGGCCGCTTTGCATACGGACATTCGGACGATGACATCATGGGTGCTTCAACTGACTGAATTGACGCTGGCCCAGCATCGCATTCGATATATAGGCCGCGAAGAGGTTTACTGGATTGTTCATAAGCTGCTTGTACAGGCGAACGCTGCGGGAGATGCCTATCTGCGCGGAATTAATATTACCCCGGGTGTCGTGCGTGTATTCGCGGACGGTATTGCAGAACTGCGCGATGCGGGTTTGCAAGCACGCGACGTATGGCCTTCGCACTTCGAATCCAAGGCGAAGGGGGACTGCGTTCAAAGGCTGCTTGATCGCTATGAGCAATATTTAATCGTGCATCGACTTAGCGATTTTGCTGGTCTGTTGCCTCATGTACGCAAGCTGCCAAAGCGTCAAGAGTGGATTGTGACGGGTCCTACTGACGGATGGCCTGCCGTACATCGTGAGATGCTTGAAAGTCTGACTGAGGCTGATCGACTATGTAGGGTTGATCGGGCAATTGGATGGCTGGAAGGCGATAAGTCGTTGCCAATGGCTTCAGTCGCTTTCCGGCATGCAGCCGGACCGCTGGCAGAGGTAAGAGGCGTATTCCGAACGATGGCGCAGAAGCAGGCGGCTTGGGATCAGACAGAAATCATATTGTCTGATGTCGAGGCATTTACCGGCGCGATCTATTCGATCTCACGCTTGTATGGCGTGAAGTGTACGTTCTCTGGAGGTCTGCCGATCTCTTTTTGCAATATCGGTAAAGCGGCAGAGACTTATCTTGGTTTTCTAGAATCGAACTATAACGTCGATTTTATCGTTAAGGCATTGAAGCGGCGAATGATTTCAATTGGGATTGATGATGCGAGTGCTATTTCTTCGGCATCCATTATACGCCAGCTAGAAGGCGCGGGAATCGGCTGGGGTCGCGATCGTTATCAGCTCGCAGCGAAGTTCGCCAAGGGGTATGCTGATCGAAGCAGTAAGATGGATGAAGCTGACGATAGCTTGGAGAGTATGAAGGAGATAGCTGCTATTTGGGGGCAGTTAGACGTTTTCTTCGGTAAGCTGTTCAAAGGGCTGCCTGATACGCCGCATGTAGCGCCTGCCGTTCTCCTTAAGGAATTAATTGCATTTGCGGATAGCTATGCGATCGCTAGGAATGGGGACGATAGGGAAGCGCTCGGCGGAATGAAACAATTGCTGACGTCTATGCAAGGCGCGGGCGACCAGCAGGCCGTGCTGCCGTTTCAACTGGCAATCGCATTCATCAGAGATGGGTTAGGCGGGCTGCGAACTTCTGTAACGTCCATTCATGAGCCGGGAGCGGTGCATGTGACGTCGCTGTCCGATGGGGGACAAAGCGGCCGGGAGCATACGTTCATCGTTGGGATGACAGAGAAGAGCTGGGCGATAAAGAGTCGACAGCATCCCATTCTGCTCGACCTTGAGCGGGAGCGTATAAGCGGAAGCCTGTTGACAAGCGACCTTCGAACGAAGCTTAAGCTTTCTGATAGGAACAGCCGCTTTGGCTTCATGAAGGGGAACTGCTATTGCAGCTACAGCTCCTATGATATAACGGGGAACAAGGAGCAATACCCGGCGTTCGAGCTTCTGCAGATCTACCGGTTGTTTAGCGGCGAGAGGGAAGCAGATTATGATTCGCTGCATCAATATATGGGCGAGCTGGATCGTTATTTCGGATCTTACGCAGCCCCATATTCTTTGGACGGTATAGATGCGATGCTGACACATCTGATTGCGCCGAACGGTCAGCTCAGAGATGGGGAGGAAGCGCTGCTGCGACTATACCCTAACTTGGCTGACGGGGCTCGCGCTAATGCAGCGAGACAGACAGGGCTGTCGTTGTCGGCATACGACGGTATGATTAACACAGCAGGCGGCGAGGCCATCGCAGCATATAACGAGGCAAGACCGCATTTGAGTGCAAGCCGGCTAGAGCTGTTCGCTCGTTGTCCTCTTCAATACTTTTATCAAGAGGTGTTAGGAATCCGTACGAGTCGGGTATTCGAGTTCGATCGCTCGCAATGGCTCGATGCGATGCAGAGGGGAACTCTCCTTCACGCCATCTATGATCGTTACTTGCAGGCAGCTTCTTCTGGGGGGCTGGCAGAGGGGATGTCTACGCCAAAGCATGATAGATTGCTTCTTGCGCGCATAACAGATGAGACACTTCTTGAATATGCAGAGCTAATCCCGGCACCAAGCACTTCGGTGTATAACAAGGAGTGCGAAAGTATTCGGCAGGATACCGAAATTTTCTATGCGAGTGAGCTTGAACGATCCTCGATGCCGATATGGTTCGAGCTTCCGCTTCATGAGGACGGTGAGCCTCTGCAGGTAGAATTGTCAGAAGGATTGCGGATGCCTGTCAAAGGGTTCATCGATAGGGTCGATCAGATCGCTCCGCATCAATATAAGATTTACGACTATAAGACAGGAAGCCCGAAGAAGTACAAGGAAGACGTGTACTTCGCAGGAGGCACGCAGGTGCAGCTAGCTTTGTACGGCGTAGCCGCACAACAATTGCTGCGGCAATCAGGACTGGATAAGGACGCTGTTGTCGTCACCTCCTCCTATTATTTTCCGACGGTCAAGGGCTTGGGAGAGGAAGCGATTCGTGAACAAACCGACAACCGTAGAGAGGAACTATCGACGCTCGTCAGCTCTGTCATAGAAGCAATCAGCCAAGGCGTGTTTCCGCCTACCGATAACCCTGAACATTGCAAGTGGTGCGATTATCGTGAGGTATGCGGGAATCATGCGGTAGTATTCAAGGATAAGAGGCTGCATGAGGCGAATGAAGAGCGCCTAAGATCGATTACGGAGGTGAACGGTCATGCTTAAGCAGCAGGTGGATGACGATGGTCGCGCACGCGAGCGTATAGCTAGCGACCTGGACGTTAATATGCTCATTGAGGCGGGTGCCGGATCAGGGAAGACGACATCTGTTGTCGGCCGCATGCTTGCGCTCATCAAGTCAGGCAGCGCTGAAGTGCAACAGATTGCTGCAATAACGTTCACGAACAAGGCGGCATCGGAGCTAGCCAGCCGCTTCCGTATGAGGCTGGAGCAGGAGCTGCGAGCAAGCAAGGATGAAGCGGAGAAGCAACGGCTGGAGCAGGCAATGGTTCGACTTCACGAGGGATTTATCGGTACCATTCACGCCTTTTGCGGGAAGCTGCTTCGGGAGCGGCCGATCGAAGCGAAGCTTGATCCCTCCTTCCGAGAGATGGAGCAGGAGGAGGACCAACAGTTCAGAGACGACTGCTGGGACGATTATTTGGTTATGCTGCGGGAGCAAGGGAATGAGCGGTTAATCGATGAGCTCGCTGAGCACTTGATTCATGTAGAGGATTTGCGCGCTGCTTATCATCGCGTGTCTCAATACGAGGATATTCACATTCATGTTCAGCCTGTACGGCGACCGGACTTTGATCTAATTCGTCTCTCTCTATTCCCCCTGCTGGATGAGGCGTACCAACATATCCCTTCTAACGCACCGGTCGGCGGTTATGATGAGCTTCAGAAGCTAATCCAGCAAGCAACCAAGTTACGATTGCTCAGCTCAATGGATCAAGAAATGAACGTATTGACGCTCGCCAAGCAGTTTGATAAGGAGCTCAAGATTACGCAAAAGAAGTGGCATGACAAGGATACGGCGAAGATGCTGCTGGGGCAATTCCATGATTGGCAGATCAAAGTGCTGTGGCCATTTCTTGGCCGCTGGAGATCGTATATGCACCCGAAGCTCATCTCCTTCGTTCAACCGGCTGTGAAGTATTGCGGGGAGAGACGCGCTGCCGAAGGAAAGCTGAACTTTCAGGACTTGCTGATGCAGACCTCTGCCTTGTTGCGTGAGCATAACGAGGTGCGGGTGTACTTTGCGGCAAGATATACACGGTTGTTCGTGGACGAATTCCAAGATACCGATCCCATCCAAGCGGAGATGATGCTTCTACTAACAGGAAGCGATCCGAAGGAGTCGGATTGGAGACGTCAGTTGCCCCGTCCCGGCTCCTTATTCATTGTCGGCGATCCGAAGCAGTCAATCTATCGGTTCCGGAGAGCAGATATATCAACCTATAACTTCGTGAAGGAAAGAGTAGCCTTGAGCGGAGAGGTGCTGCAGCTAACGCGCAATTTCCGTTCCGTACAAAGTATTGGCAACTATGTGAACTATGCGTTCGAGAGCAAGTTCGCCAAGGTCCAGCAGCCCTCCGATAGTCAGGCTGCCTTCGCTCCAATGCTAACGCAGTTGCCTAATCCAAAGGGCAAAGGGGCGGCTCATGGCGTATACACAATTACGATTCCGAAGGTTGATTATGACCGCAAAGCGGTTATAGCGGAGGAAGACGCTGACCGTATCGCTAGATATATTGCAAGAGCTTGTAATGGAGAGCTTACCATTCAAGAGAAGGATAGTGCCGGAAATCCGCTGTTGCGGCCTGCAGTCCCAGGCGACTTCATGATTTTACTGAAGCATAAGCAGTTTATTAATCTATACGCATCGAAGCTAGAGCAATACGGAGTGGCTGCCTATACTTCGGGCAGCGAGGTTCTCTATGAAGAAATCTATATGCTATATCAGCTTGTGCAGGCAGTCGGTGATAGCTCGAACCGCATTCCGCTGCTAGCCGTCTTGAGAGGCATGTTGTATGGCGTGAGTGACAACAGCTTGTACCATTTTCGCAAGGAAGCGGGCTCGATCTCGATCTACACGAAGGCTGTGGAAGATCAGTTAAGTGATGATGCAAAGCCGGTTCTAGCTGCTTTGCTTAAGCTGCGTGAATATACTGTAGTTGTTCGCGAACTGCCTGCGTTAGCAGCATTGACCCATATTGTTCATGATCTAGGATTGTTGCCGCTATCTGCAATAGGCCAGACAGGTGCACTGCGAAGCGGCACGCTTCTTAAGCTGCTTGAGACGGTAAGAGCTGATTCGGAGACAGCATCGGATTGGAGTTCACTGACAAGCTACCTGCAGAGGGTAACGGAATCGCGCGGAATCGAAGGAACGAGCTTATTCGCAGGCAGCGGAGAAGCAGTGCGGATTATGAATGTGCACCGCGCGAAGGGACTTGAAGCTCCGGTCGTCTTTCTCGCATCGCCTTGCGGGGACAATAGCCACGACGCGAAGGAGCATATTGATCGGCTGTCTGAGCCTCCTCAAGGCTACTTCACGATATCTCGTCCGAAGGACAGCAATCATATGGAAGTAATCGGTGAACCGGTAGAGTGGGAACGGCTTTCCGAGCGTGAGCGGACGTTCATGCATGCCGAGACTGACCGCCTATTGTATGTAGCTGCGACGAGGGCGAAACAGCTGCTTATTATAAGCCGATATCCTGTACGTCCTGCCATCGATCCATGGAGTTTACTTGGCAGTTCGCTTAGCGGTCAGCAAGAGCTGGAAGATGAACCTTTCATGCCTGTTACTGCTCCTTCACTTGTATCCAGTCCTGGTGAAGATGTAGTGGGAGCTGTCGCCAATTGGCAAGCGTATGCTGCTGTCGCGTCAGAGGCGACTTATGAAGTAACGAGTGTTACTTCGCTTGCCAAAGGAGAAGACGCAGGTTCTCTGCCTAGGCCTACAGATGGCGGGGGCATGGCATTTGGTAGCACGGTTCACCGCTGCTTACAAGCGCTTGGTGAAGGACTCCAGGATGAGCTGCTGCCAGATTACTGCGAGCTCGTTGCCGAGCAAGAGGGGCTTAAGCTGGAATGGCGCGGACGTGCAATGGCAGCTATTGAAAGAGTAATCGCCAGTGACCTGTGGAAACGCAGTGAGCGAGCTATTCAAAGGCACTTCGAATATTCATTCATGATTAAGCGGCAGCAAGACGGCCGGGAGAGGCTGATCCGTGGAGTAATTGATCTTGTCTTCGAGGAACTAGATGGATGGGTTATTGTGGATTTTAAGACAGACCAGTTCGCTTTAGAGAATGAGAGGCAATTTGTCGAATTTTATCGAAACCAAGTGAAGGCCTATGAGACCGAATGGACGGAAACCTTCGGCTTTACGGCCAAGGAAGCGGGACTTTACTTCATTCATCATGACAAATACGTGGAGCTATAATTAAATATTTTTCATAAATTAAGGAATTGCTAGAAGGTCATTGCCGAAGATTGTCGAACTCTAGTAGAGAAGTAGCAATCTATTATCGACTTTCTGAGGTGTATGTATGAAGGGTTTGCTCAAATATACTGTATTTATCGCATTCGTGTTCGCAATATTCTTATCCATTCTAGTTCAACCGACCCATGCGCAAGCCAACTCAGAAGACAACGACACCATCTACATTAACGAATGGGAAATGAAATGGGAAACCAACCCCGACGCTACGATCGAGGACATTATGTCCGAAGAACAGGCGGAGGGGTGGTTTCCTGTTTCCTATGGTGATGACTTGCCGGAAAAACCGAGTGGTGTTTACGATGCTTGGTTAAGAATTAGCTTACCAAAATTTGAATTAGTCAGACCTACATTGTTTATAAATAGGCTAGTTGCAAAAAATGTTGCTATTTACAGCGATAAAAAATTGATTTATCAGTTTGAAAGGAATTATTCATATAATAAAAATGAAATTTTGTTACCTGTAGTTCCTGAGGAAGCAAGCAAAGTTGTATATATAAAGGTAGAGTCAGATGCAGCAAGCCTCGGTTTGACAGATCAGTTTGTAATTGGCGAATATACAAAACTAAACCGTGAATATATGCGAATTGGTATTTTAGATGTAATTTTAGGGGCAGCGTTAGTTTTTATTTCAATTGCAATGTTTATAAGTATATTTTTTGTAAACAAGTCACATCTTGTTGGCTGGAACTCTCTAAGTACACTTATTTTATCAATTGGGTTAATGATTATTACACATTCTCCTTACATTCATATGGGCACAGGAGGATTAGGAGAGTTATGTTTTTATCTTTTTGATGTTGCTTCAACGTTGCTTATGCCTTCTCTATTCTTTTTCTTCGAGAAGGTTTTTGGAAAAGGACCATTTAACGCAATCATTATTTTTAGAAAAATCCAAGTAGTACTTGCAGTATTGAATATTATCCTTTTTCTCTTAGGGTTTATATCAAATGGCATAAGAGACTGGTATTTGGTTATAGGAATGATAGGGTTTGGTGGCTTTATTCTATTGAGTTGTGTACTTTTAATCATTTTAATGATTGTATATTGTAAACAAGGAAACAGAGATGCAATTATTCTTTCCATAGGTTCTTGTCTATTCACGGCAGTAGGTGCCGCTGAGGTTGTTAAGTTTTTTGCAGTTGGAAGCGGCTCGTACTTGTACATTTGGAAATGGGGGATACTCTTCTTCCTTGCAGCATTGATGATTATTTTAGTTAGAAAGATTATGTTGAATTATGAACAAGTAGTTGAATATTCAAAGCAGCTAGAAGTATTTAATAATGAACTTCAACGATCAGAGAAAATGGAAATGATCAGTCAGTTGGCTGCTTCAGTTGCTCATGAGGTTCGCAATCCATTACAAGTTACTAGAGGTTTCCTGCAGTTACTTGGGCAGAAATCAGAGAATGATAAGGACAAAGGATATATGAGGCTGGCAATCGATGAATTGGACAGAGCTTCAGAAATCATTACAGACTTTTTGACCTTTGCAAAACCACAACTTGAAAAGACGTATATTCTAAATTTAACTGATGAACTCTACCAAATAGAAGGTATTTTAAGACCACTGGTAACCATGCAGGGTGGAGTAATTAGAGTTTCTGCTGCTCCAAACCTTTACATAAAGGGGAATTCATCGAAATTCAAGCAAGCTTTAATGAATATAATAAAAAATAGTATTGAGGCTCTAGGTTCTGAAGGCGTAATAGAAATATCTTCTGAGTGCAATGAAAATTCAAATGAAATAGTTATCAAAATAAGAGATAACGGTGAGGGAATAGATGAAGAGGATTTAAAAAGATTAGGTGAACCATACTACTCTAAGAAAACTAAAGGAACGGGTCTTGGTTTAATGGTCACATTTCGAATAATTGAACTTATGGATGGAAAGTTGAAATATTATAGTACAAAGGGGAGTGGAACTGAAGCAGTAATTCATTTGCCCAAAATAAAACAAGTAACGCCGAGTATATAAATTGCACTCGGCGTTGTTTAGTGATTATTAATTCCACATAGGGAATTCCACGTTTTCATCTGAAGTAACACTTTTCGGATTTTGTGGGAGGATAAAGTATTTTTTTGAAGAAGTTTCTTCTACTACTTCAACTTCGAATGAATCTGGAATTTCTGATCCGAAGGCTTCTTTGACCGCTGCTTTAGGATCGGCTAGTAGTTTCTTTTTAAACTCTTCGTCTTCCCAAGCTTTTTGAATAATTTGATCTTGCAAGGACTTATCTGCGGACATACTGATCACCCTTCCGAATATGTATAAGATTTCCACGACTATATTACCATGAAAATAGGACAAAATCCACAAAAATAATCGAAACTTCGACAAATCAATATTTCTTACGAACTGACTTTTTGGATTTAAAATAGTAAAAAGCACTATACCGTCTGAAAAGGTATAGTGCTTAATGTTTAAATGAAATTTTTAGTTAATGTATTCTATCTATTATTAGTACCATGCAGGAAATTCTGTAGGTTCTTTCTTGGAGTCCTCTGCAGGACTAGCGGGAATAACTAAGAAGAATTTACTAGATGTCTCTTTTAGCGCTTCGATTTCAAAAGAATCAGGAAATTCCACTCCGAATGCTTCTTGAATAGCAGCCTTCGGATTCTCAAATAATCGCTGCTTGAAAGCTTCATCTTCCCAAACTTTGGAGATGATTTGTTCCTTTAATGCGAGGTCAGTTGACATAGCAATCTTCCTTTCTGTATGTAGTATGAAATATTAATACCATGCTGGAAATTCATTAGGCTCTTTCTTTGAACCCTCTGCTGGACTTGGAGGAATAACTAAAAAGAATTTACTAGAAGTCTCTTTCAACGCTTCGATTTCAAAAGAATCAGGGAATTCCACACCGAACTCTTCTTGAATGGCAGCCTTCGGATTTTCAAACAATCGCTGTTTGAAAGCTTCATCCTCCCAAACTTTGGAGATGATTCGTTCTTTTAATGCGAGATCAGTTGACATAGTAATATTCCTCCTCTTAATTGGTTACATCTACCATGTGAGTTTATCATTAATATACCAATAAATCTACAATAACCGACAAACATACAAATAATATAAGAAAAATCGATTTAGTTCTTGCTATGTGTCATAAAAAAGTGATGTAAACCGCCCTTTTTCATCATATCCCGATTGTTTTTTATCGTCTCTGCCGTCTGATTTAAATGCATTAATATGTAATTATTGAAATCTATTAATTCTGGGATGTGAGTAGCGAGAAGGAGTATTCTAGTATGCATCTCTTGAGCGACCGAGACATATTTATTCATGCAGCATCGTACATAAATGTGGGTATTTATTGCTTCTTCTGTTAATGTACTGCCGGGCTGAAGTTCTGAAAGATCAGACTCAATCAATGCTATTAAACTGTTATAGCTGCCTTCATGAATGTCCTTCTTCCAATCAACCCAATCATCGGCCATTTGCAAGGTCATGAGAGCAATGTCCACAGCCTCTTCTGTAGTTGGAATTAGTTCTTCCTTCCCGCCTAATAGAAGCAGTCCTGTACTTGCAATTTTTATCGGACCTGCTTTATGAGCAATTTGAATAGGATTATTTACAAAATAATTATGGGCGGATTCATTAACGACGCTATCTGCCCATACATTAATATATTGATCGAAGTAGTCCCAAAAAGGTGAATGAGAAGGGAATAATTTGCGCAGCATCCGAAGCATCTCATTATAAAGCAGAGTAGCAAGAGCCAACTTTTCCTTCACATCACTGGATGGTCCATCGTCCATGACATCGTCCTGGATAAAGAAATAGAGCATTAAATAAATATTAGTGAGAGCGAATTGATCGCATTGCTCATCGGATACACCCGCGACGTCTTTCATCCAAAAAGGAAGCAGGGTACAAATGTAATCTTGTCCCTTGTCACGTTTTAATGGATGATATCTGTTCGAAAAGGATGCTCCAATTTCTCCTATTGGTGCAGGAAACTGAGCAATGTTTTTCTGAGCGACATCAAATATAAGCCCAAGACGATCCCTATAGTCGGTATACCAATTCATTTTATCTTCCTCCGTGTTCTTCAAATTTGTCTTAAGCAAAATAATAAAAAAAATGTAAATGCATATGTATAAACAAGAGTAAATCATTTCCTTTCTACTATATCAATATTTGCCAATATGCGACAGCATTCTACACGAAAAAGAGAGTACGGAAATAGGTGAACTGCCAGTTGAGGAAATAGGGTTTTTCCAGTAAAATAGAGACAGGCTTTCCAATTGAAACGTTTGCTAACGCAAGTCCGCCGATGTTATCGAATGACACTGACAAAACTGGACTAAGGTCGAGGGTGCTTCTATTACCTGAGCAGGTTTAGGATTTGTTGCTCCTGCATTAAAGTTAATACCAGGATAAGAGTTCTTTAATGTGGAGGTTGTACGGCATGAATAGAGATTATGAAATTTACGTACTATTGACGGATACAGGCACGTTATTTACGAAGACCATTAAGCTATTTACAAGGGATCCTTTGAATCATGCCTCTCTAGCATTTGACAGCAACTTGAACGAGGTATATAGTTTCGGTAGGAAAAATCCGAACAATCCTTTTTTTGCCGGATTCGTGAAAGAAGATGTGCGGGGAGATTTCTTCGAACAGACGACCTGCGCATTATATAAATGTACGATTAGCCAGCACGCCTATCAAAGCATTCGCACGCAGATCAGCGTCATGGAGCAGAACCGGGATCAGTACAAGTACAATCTGCTTGGAATGTTCGGCGTCATGTTCAATATTGAGATGAAGAGGGAATATGCTTACTTCTGTTCCCAATTCGTAGCTTCCGTCTTCGAGCAAGGCGGCGTCAATCTGGTCAACAAATCGCCGCTGCTCGTTACCCCGGGCGACTTGGTCAATACGCCATTACTGGAACTTGTATATCACGGCAAGCTGCATAACTATACAGGCTGCCAGCAACGGCAGGCTGCCGCAACCTTTAGAACCGCATGACGAAGACCTCTGTCCATGAGGTCTTTTTTTTCTGTTAACCCACCTTGATTGTGCTGTAGAAGCTGCTCGGTTACGGACTCGGGTGACGCTAATGAGTTAAAACGACACTGGTGACGGATTTAACGGACCGAGGAGACTCTAACTGCCTCGAACAGGTGTCCAAAATTTCAAAAGCGTGCTAATAGAGTCTCTGGAGTCCGTAACGGAATGATATCGGCCAAAATTAAGCTAGTAAGGTCTATGGAGTCCGTAATAGTAAATAAAATCAAATTCGAATGGGTTGGAACTACATTTACATGATAAGCGGAGGTATAAATATGTCTTTGATTACGTTCGGAATTGTTGGAGCTGGCTGGAGGGCTGAATTTTATTTGCGAATCGCACAGGCGCTTCCGCAGCAGTTCCGTGTACATACCATGCTCGTTAGAGACAAGGAAAAGGCGCTGGCTATGGAGAAAAAATGGGGCGTACGTACGGTAAGCACGGTCCAGCAATTCGCAGCACTGGCGAAACCGCATATCCAGTTTGCTGTTGTTTCCGTTCCCCGTACGGCTGCGCCAGCCATTACCCTAGAACTTGCGGCAGAACATATACCGGTGCTGGCGGAGACGCCTCCCGCTTCCGATCTTCAATCGCTCACGGCTCTCTTCGAATCCTTACCGCAATCCGCTAAGGTTCAGGTAGCGGAGCAGTATTTATACCAGCCGATGCATGCCGCGCGAATTACGCTTGCCCGCTCAGGGAAGCTTGGCGAAGTGAATCATGTACAAGTATCGGCAGCCCACGATTATCATGGAATCAGCTTGATTAGGCAATTGCTCGGAGTTAACTTCGAGCAAGCAATCATCCGAGGCGAGAGATTCACGGCTCCATTGATAAGAAGCGGAGGCAGAGAAGGGGACCCTGCGGATGGCGAGATCATCTCGTCTGAACAGACCATTGCCACAATTCGCTTTGGGGACAAGCTTGGGGTGTATGATTTTACGAGGGAGCAATATTTCTCATGGGTTCGTCGTGACCGCATTCTCGTTCGCGGCAGTCATGGCGAGATTGTTGGCGCAGAAGCGGCCTATATGGTTGATTATGCGACGCCAGTCTATTCAGAGCTTCGACGGATAGATACGGGGCATAATGGCAATCTAGAAGGTTACTTTCATCGCGGCATCACGAACGGGGAAGAGTGGCTTTATCGCAATCCGTTCGCGCCGGCTAGACTAACCGATGATGAGATCGCGATTGCCACATCCTTGCTGCATATGGGCGAATATGCCCTTGATGAACGGCCTTCCTTTTATAGCTTAGCTGAAGCTTCACAAGATCATTATTTGGCCCTAATGATGCAGCAGGCAATCGCAACGGGGGAGACGGTGAAGACACAGCCTCAAATATGGTCTTAGGCAAGTATGTCAAACAGTTTCAACTTGTAATAAAAAAGCGGCGCTGCCCACCCAAGGTGAATTCACTCTGGTGGACAGCGCCGCTTTTTATGCTAAGCCTGGTATTCGTCTATTAGATTCATATGAGCTTTGTCTTCCTCGTTGTCTCTGATCGTCTTCTGAAGCACGAGGCAGGCAACGATAAGGAATGCGCCGGCGATTGCATAGTAGCCTTTCACATAGAGCGGCTCTTCCAAGTTGAATATGCCGATATATTGAGCGAGAATGGCGATGATGAAGCCTGCCCAAGCCAGGAACGAGAACGCCGACGTATTTCTGTTTCTGTGGTATGGATTTTGCTCCTTCAGAAATTTATCCTCGTCATTGTCGCGGGCAACCTTTTGGAGCAGGAACGAAGTTATGATGAGCAGAACTCCGGTTACTGCGTAATAACCTTGCACGGATAGGGTCTGATTAAGCGTGTAGATGCCGATGAATTCGAATCCGCAGGCGATTATGAATGCGCCCCATGCCATGAATGTGTAAGTCGGCGTATTGCGGCGGCGGTAGAAGTTGTTAGCTGGCTTGCGGATATGATTGCCGTTTGCAGTTGCATTTGCATTTGTGTTTACGTTATTGTTAGCGTTCATTTGAAAAGATTCCATTTGGTTAGCCTCCCGGATAGTTGCTTATTCGTTCAAACTTGCTTGCTTCGATATCTGTATTATCCCAACATATTCCTCTACCCGATAGTACCAACTTCCTATAGTACCGTTTCAGTCTGGGGCGCATCGTTCATCAACATTGTTGAATGGAAGATGCGCGTAAAAATGACGAAAGTTCATAAATCATCAATTGACAATGATTATCAACCGCGATTATACTTTGGCTTAGTGCTAAAGTAATTTATTCGTTTGAATAAGAGGAGATCAATAGAATGAAGATGAAGTTAGTTGCTTTTCTATGTGCTTGCACGCTAGTCATGGCAGGCTGCGGAGCGAACGGAGAAGAGAACAATGAAACGGTGAATGCGGGTGCAGAGAATGGCGGCAGCACGGAGGCAGCCGATGCAAGCTGGGAGCCAATCTTGAACAGCTATCGCACATTCACGATAGAGCAGGCGGATACTTTTATTATCGAGACGGAGAAATTCGTTAACGCCGTGAAAGGCGGAGACCTTGAGCTTGCCAAGTCGTTGTATGCTCCGACGCGGATGTACTTCGAACGGATCGAACCCATTGCCGAAGCGCTTGGCGATCTCGATCCTAATATTGACGCTCGCGAGAACGACGTCGAGGAGAAGGACTGGCGTGGATTCCACCGTATCGAGCAAGCATTGTGGGCGAACAACACGACAGACGGCATGACGGAGTATGCTGATCGTCTGCTTGAAGATACGAAGCTGCTGCGTGCGCTTATGGAAACCGTCGAGGTTGAGCCAAGCTTGCTGTTAACCGGTGCGGTTGAGCTGCTTAACGAAGTGTCTTCTTCTAAAGTAACAGGCGAAGAAGAAAGATATTCGCATACGGATTTGTACGACTTCGCTGCTAACGTTGAAGGCGCGAGAAAGATCTACGATCTTGTGAAGCCGGAGCTTAACAAGAAGGATGCGGCGCTAGAGGAATCTATCGGCAAAGCGTTCACGGAGCTGGAACAAGCGCTGACGGAATACAAATCAGGTGATGGCTATGTTTCGTATGAAGCTCTAAAAGAAGAAGATACGAAGAAACTGAGCCAACTGATCGATGCTCTTGCTGAGCCGTTGTCGCAGATGGGCACGATTTTGGAGGCATAGTTCATATGGATGAAAAGAAGCATCCTGACCAACCAGATAAGCAGCAAGTGGATAACGTCAAACAGGATGGCATGCTGAAAAAGCCCATAAGCCGAAGAGACTTGCTGCGTATGGCGGGCGTAGGAGGCGCTGGACTTCTATTCGGCGCATCGGGCATGGGGGGCGTGTGGGCGGCTGCCGAGAAGAGCGTCTCAGCTAGCGTTGTTAAGGAAACGGGCAAGTCGAACAATGGCGATTCCGTTGATTTCTACGGCAAGCATCAGGCGGGCATTACCACGCCGGCACAAGACTTTCTCGTATTCGCAGCGTTCGATTTGACGACGGATTCGCTGGCCGACGTGAAGAAGCTGTTCCAAACATGGACGAAAGCATCCGCAGCAATGGCTGAGGGGCATATGATCGGCGAAGCGAATGACAATGTGAATATGCCTCCTTCCGATACGGGGGAGGCGGCAGGCTTAACGCCATCACGTACAACGATAACGTTCGGCGTAGGTGCTTCCTTTTTCGATTCACGATACGGGCTGGCTGCGAAGAAACCAGCGCCGCTTGCAGATCTTCCGCCTTTCGGAGGGGATGAACTGCGTGAGGAATGGTCGGGCGGAGACATTGGCGTGCAAGTGAACGCGAATGACCTGCAGATCGCCTTCCACGCGATTCGCAATCTGGCAAGACTAGCTAGAGGCAAGGCAGTCCTTCGCTGGACGCAGGAAGGCTTCCAAAGAACAGGTGGTGCAGATCCGTCTGGCGCTACGCCGCGTAATTTGATGGGGTTCAAGGATGGCACGAACAATCCCGACACGAGCGATGATTCGGTAATGAACAAGGTTGTATGGGCTAGTGCTTCTGACGGTAGTGGCTGGATGGAAGGCGGCACCTATATGGTCGTGCGGCGTATCCGAATTCGCGTTGAAGTATGGGATCGCTCCACGCTTGGCGATCAAGAGGCAACCTTCGGTCGGCATCGTGCAAGCGGAGCGCCGCTTGGCGGCTCGCAGGAGCATGACGCGCCAGACTTCGATAAGCTCGATGAGAAAGGCAAGCCCGTTATTCCGGTCAACGCGCATATGAGGCTTGCTCGCGGTGACGGTTCAATACAAATATTAAGACGTTCCTATTCGTATTCCAGCGGCATGGATCACAAGATGGGGCAGCTCGATGCAGGTTTGTTATTCATCTGCTTCAATCGCGATACGAGCAAGCAGTTCACGCCAATGCAAAAAAAACTGGGGCAGAACGACCTGCTGAACGAATATATCGTTCATGTCGGAAGCGCACAGTTTGCTTGTTTCCCCGGGGTTCGCGAAGGCGGGTATATCGGTGAAACGCTATTCTAAGCAGGACAAGAATTATTAAGCACCATGGGAAGGGGCGAACCGCTTATGTTCGCACGAAATGGCAGCAGTATGAAACGAATAACGATTCGTTTCTGCTTGGCTGCTTTTCTTATTGTAACGATCATTCAATGGAGTACGGTTACAGTCGCTTCAGCAGGCAGCGCGGATACAGCAGAACTGGATCGGCTGTTGCCGCTTGTCGGCGGTGCACTTGTTGAAGCCGGTCAAGGCAAGTGGGAAGAGGCCAAAGGACATGTCGTAAAGGCGGCAGACGGCTGGGTGAAACTTCAGCCGGAAAAGACCAAAGAGGCCGAGGCGGTCGATGCAGCATTGGAAGCTGCGATTACTGCTCTAACGGTGGGAGAGCAAGAGCAGGATGCAGCAGAAGCGAAGTCATCTCTTTCCACGCTTGCCAAGGCCATTAACAGCTATGCAAAGAGTGTAAAGGGCGAACAGGACTCTTCGGGCAAGCTTTCAGGAACGGAAGCGGCTCTTACAATCAAGCCAATCGTTCAGCAATTGCTTGATGCTGTCCAGCAGTCGGACTGGACGAAAGCCGGTGAAGCGTATAAGCAAATAAACGGCGGATGGCCGCAGGTAGAGTCTGCCGTACGCAAAGATAACTTCAAAGTATACGGCCTGTTGGAAACAAAGATGAGTATGCTGCGCATTGCGATTCAAGCTGAACCGCCGCGTGAAGAGCAGGCTACGACAGAAGCAGAAGCCCTCATCCAGCTTATCGAGCAATATGCTGCGGGAAGCATTGCCGACGATGCAGGAAGCGCCGGAACGGAGTTGTCCGTTGCCGGAGCGATAGCTCTGCTGGACTTAGCGCTTAAGGAATCGCAATCCGAGCGCTATGCAGAAGCTGCTGCTCAGATGGAGTCGTTCATCGCGCAATGGCCTTCGGTAGAGGGGGAGGTTCAGCTTCGATCCGCCGCGGTGTATACGAATGTCGAGGTGAGAATGGCTGAGATTGCAGGCTACTTATTGTCTAATCCGCCTCAAGGCGATAAAGCGAACAAGCTCATTGGAGAGCTTCAAGAGCAACTGCGCCCGATGACCGGGGATACGCGCTATACGGCATGGGATGCGGGAATGATTTTGCTCCGTGAAGGGTTGGAAGCGATTCTAGTGCTAGCGGCGCTCCTCGCTTACTTGAAGCGTACGGGCAACGGGAGCAAGAGCAAGTGGATTTGGTCAGGGGTATGGACTGGACTCGCGCTTAGCGGGGTAATGGCATTCGTCCTTACGTACGCCATTGCCAAGCTGGCAGCTGGCAGTGCCCGCGAAGCGATTGAAGGCGTTGCAGGTCTGCTGTCGGTCGTCTTAATGTTGACGGTCGGCAATTGGCTGCACAGCAAGTCCAATATGAAGAGCTGGACTCAATATATCGATAACAAAATGGGCAGCGCGCTGGCGAAAGGCAGTCTATGGTCGTTGTTCGCGGTTTCTGCGCTTGCGATATTCCGCGAAGGTGCGGAAACGACGATTTTCTATATCGGAATGGCTCCATCGATCGAGCCTTTGCAGCTTGCACTAGGATTCGGAGTGACCTTCGTTCTCTTGATCGGACTAGGCTTTGCCATTATACGTTTCAGCGCTAAGCTGCCGATAAAGCCTTTCTTCTTGCTTGCATCAGCGCTGATCTACTATTTGGTCGTTCGTTTTCTTGGCGAAAGCATTCATTCTTTACAGGTTGCGGGCTGGTTGCCGTCGCATACGCTATCCGGATTTCCGACGATTGGCTTCCTTGGGGCGTATCCGACTTGGGAGACGACTATTGTTCAGTCGCTCGTACTCGTATACATTATTACTAAATGGCTGCTTTCAGCTAAGAAGAAGAGTGTAGTGGGTTCCGGCGTTTTGAGTGAAAGTTAATATTTTGTCTTGAGAAGCGGATGCTTGCAGACGAGCATTCGCTTCTTTTTTGCCAATTGTAAGAAATGAATTCGATTTTGTGGTACGATTTGGAGAAAAGGGAGGGAATGAGATGAAGGGACAAGGCATGCTGATCTCAGCGTTCGTATTTGCCCTCGTTATTGCGATATTCGCCGTCATCAATGTGGATTCCGTTCAAGTGAATTTCCTGTTCGCGAAGACGACGACACCGCTTATTCTCGTGATCCTTGTGTCGACCCTCTTGGGCGGTCTGACAGTTGGTTCGTTCGGACTAATCCGTCAATATCGGCTTCAACGGACGATTAAATCGTTGGAGAAACAGCTTCATGAGCTGACAGGCGAGCATGAGACAAGCGGTTCCGGACACCGAAAGGCGAAGGGCACGGAGACTTCCGCGGCTGCACATGCAGAGGAGCGACCGCCAAGCGCAGCAAGCACAGATTCGGAGCCGATGAACGATTAAAGGGAAAGAAAGGCGAGGCGCACCATGTTCATATACACCTATGCTTGCCACGAGGACGAGACGGAGTTATGTCAGCTGGAGCTAAGCTTGCTGCTTGCTCAGCCGTGTGCCGGCGGCGTTGCCCAGAGTGATATTGAGATTGCCGCCAATCGCAGTCCGTTCATTCGAAAAAAGATTCATGTCCAGCTGTCTGCGGGAAGCATGGAGGAGTTAGTCGAGCTGCTTCCTGAAGTAGGGCTGGGTGAAGGCGAGACCTTTAAGGTCGTATTTACGCAAACTGCTGGCGACTCATCAATTACTTATGAGGAACGCAGACAACTAGAGCGGCTGGCAGGGGCTGCAATACGCGGAAAAGCCGAGATGCGAAAGCCGGATCGATTATTCGGACTTATTCGGCTGAACGGCCGCTGGCTGTTCGGCCTCTGCGAGGATAATGACGCGATTTGGCTGGAGCATCAGAAGAAGCCGCAGAACTATTCCACTGCGCTTCCTGTCCGAGCGGCCAGAGCGATCGTTAATATTGCAGCGCCGGGACGTGCGGAAGCTGTGAAGCTTATCGATCCGTGCTGCGGCATCGGAACGGTGTTGATTGAAGCGATGTCGATGGGGATCGATATCGAAGGCGTTGATCTCAATCCGCTGGCCGTGCGCGGCGCAAGAATGAACCTCGCGCATTTCGGCTATGCTGATCGGGTGAAGCTTGCCGATATGCGCGGGCTGACGGGTCATTACGATGCGGCCATTATCGATATGCCCTATAATTTATGCTCGGTTCTCCCCGAGGACAAGCAGCTAGAAATGCTGCGAAACATGAGGCGTTTTGCCGCACGGGCTGTCATTGTGACGACGGAACCAATCGAACGGCTGGCCGAAAATGCGAATTGGTCGGTACAAGCTGTCGCCCGACTTCGCAAAGGATCTTTTACCAGATTTATAACTGTAGTAGAATAAGAATGATGTGGAGCATAAAGCGAGGTGAACCTATGTCTACGAACGAACAAAATGGATCGGCTGAAGAGCCGAAGAAGCTGACTCAAGCCGAACGTGCCAAGCAACTGCTTGCTCAGAAGAAACAAGCGCAAGGTGGGCTGCCTGGTCAGAAGAATCATACGACCGGCACGCAAGAATTGAAGAGCCAGAACACGAAGAAGGTTAACAATCAGCGCAAAAAAATGGGTGTGTAATGCCAGCATAGCCAGCATAGCAGTACCAATAGAGCGAAGGGCCATTAAGCGAGGCGGCCTTATCGCTCTTTTTGTTTTCCCATATTTCCGAATAACGAGTCATCGGACTGCAAAAGCTTTGAAAAAGGAAGTCGGAGGTGACCGTTATTGAATCATAACAGGATGATATTATATAGCCTCGTTGCAGCCCTCTTCCTTCTTCTTTCTCCCGTTCAATCCGTAATGGCTGCCGGGAGTGTACCGATTGTGGAGAAACAGGATTGGACGATTCATGTCAACTGGGCAGAGGCGTGGTACAAATTGGCGAAGGCAGAGCCTGAAACGGGCACTTATCTAGGCGCGTATGTACTACAAGATGAAGCGATTGCGAGCAGCATGAATTCTTTTAACAAGTTAACGGGGCGTACGCATGCGAGCTTCTTCAAATATGTTGGTTATGGACAACCCTTCCCGATGGAATGGGTGGAGCAGGTGAAGTCGGTTGGGGCCTTCCCTCATATCGCCTGGGAACCGAATAAGGGGCTTGCACAGGTGGAGGACGATGCGTATTTAAGACAATTCGCCAAGGACGCAAGCGAGGCAGGTGTACCTATATTTCTGCGCTATGCATCGGAGATGAACGGTACTTGGACTGCTTATGGCGGTGATCCCGCTATGTATAAGCAGAAGTGGCAGCTCGTACACGATCGATTCGCGCAGCTGGCACCGAATGTTGCCATGGTATGGACGGTGCTGACGGTGCCGGAGAAGCCAATAGAGCGTTTCTATCCTGGGGATGCTTACGTTGATTGGGTAGGAGTCAATGTATACAATGTGAAGTATCATAACGGCAATGAAGATGAACCTGCTGCGTTCGAAGATCCGCTAGATCTGCTTAACACCGTCTACAATCGATTCAGCGCTAGGAAGCCGATTCAATTATCGGAGTTTGGCGTTACGCACTATAATACGACTGATCATGCGCATGATATCGGTTTCGCGGCAGCGAAGATCAAGCGGCTGTACGGCAGCCTGGAGCGCAAATATCCGCGTGTCAAAGCTATATTTTATTTCGACGTTAACAATGTAACGGCATACAATAAATCACGAAGAGTGAATGATTATTCTATTGCAACCGAACCGGTTCTGCGAGAGGCTTATCGAACGGCGACATCAATGGGCATAGAGGCTGCAGGCATTACCGACACGTCGCTCGAGGGCAAGCCGGTTCGCCAGCGATTCACGTATAGGGGAGCTGTGTTCGCTGAACGAGGCCGCTTGTACGCGGACGAGCAATTTTACCGAGAGCTGCTTCATTTGAACGTTCGTATCCAGCAGAGCGCTGCCGGGGATTTAGTCGCGGTCATGAAGCGGAGTATGGCAGACGCAGGGAAAGCTGTGCAGTTGCCTATCCTGCAACGCAAAGTATGGAGCGGAATGGAAGCGAGGGGCAGACAGCGCGTTTATCGGTACATGAAGGCGATACCGCTTCGAGACGCGGCTGATGTTTTCGGCCTTAAGCTTAGAATAGAAGGAACTGACATTTACATCGAAGCATGATTTACCGCAAGCTCCCGCATAATGTAATTACAACTTCTTCTGAATTCGGAGGGATCTGTTATGACGGCGAACAATTCTGCATCATCGCTTAGCATATATTTGCTTGCCGGCGTGGCAACAACGACCTGTGCTTTCAACGAATGCCGCAAAAAACTGGATAAGCTGTTTCGAGACGACGGCATTGAGCCTCACATTCATGTGCTTTTTCCTTATGGCGATGCGAGCCAAAGTCTGGTCAGGCAAGTAATCGAGGTGCGGACCGATCTGTCGAATCGTATGACTGCCGGACGGATAGGCGGACGCCGGGCATTCCAACATATTAAACAGTTGAATGAGAATGGCAAGCGTATGCTGCTGATCGGACATAGCGGCGGCGGCGCGGCAGCGTATCAGGCTGCGAGGATGATGGAGGAATACGGTGAAGATAACGATATACGCATCGTACAGGTCGGATCGCCGAAGACGCCGATTCATCCTAAGCTGCAAGCGCGCGTGAGTTACTTCCATTCCGTTGACGGTACCGGCAAGCTCAACGATCCGATTAGCCGGATCGGTAGCTGGGGAGGCTGGACGGCGGCGGGGCGCACGATGCCAAGATGGAATCGGTTGAAGTTCGCTCCCGGCTATGTTGAGGGCATTCCAACCGTTGGCGGTCATGCCGATTATTTTCGCCATACGAAGCCCTATACGGACGAGCAAGCGATCTGCAACCTGGACAAAACGATCGACTCCGTCCGGGGATGGTTGAAAGGGTGGCTATGATGCTTTAAACTGATAATCATCAAGAAAGGTTGGAGGTGGTTGTCAGTATGGCCAATACGCATACGTATACGAAGCGCGAGGAAGTCGCGAATGCGGTTACGCATGGCATCGGCGCAATCTTAAGCATAGCGGCGCTCGTGCTGCTTATCGTGTTCTCATCGTTGAAGGGGACAGCCATGCACGTCGTTAGCTTCACGATATACGGCTCGGCGATGCTGCTGCTCTATTTGGCGTCAACGCTCGTACATAGCTTCCCGGCAGGGAAGGCGAAGCGGGTATTCGAGGCGCTTGATCATTCATTCATATATGTATTCATTGCCGGTACGTATACGCCAATTCTGTTTCACATCGTGCAAGGCACGCTTGGTTGGGTGTTGTTCGGGATCGTATGGGGCGCTGCGGTAGCCGGCGTTATATTCAAGTCCTTCTTCGCATCGAGGTTTCTGTTCACTTCTACACTCGTCTATATCGCAATGGGCTGGATCATCGTGTTCGCCTGGAAGCCGCTAACGACGCATTTGGCGCCAGGCGGTGTGCAAATGCTCATAACCGGCGGCTTATTGTACACATTCGGAACAGTGTTCTATATGTGGCGCAGCTTCCCTTATCATCATGCGGTATGGCATCTGTTCGTACTGGGCGGCTCGATCGTCCACTTCTTTGCGATATTGCTTTATGTGTTGCCTGCTTAAAAAAATAAACGCATTCTCCGCGATTCAACCAGTTTGCTGGCTGATGGCTTCTCGG
This sequence comes from Paenibacillus sp. J22P218, assembly GCF_056269195.1. Classification (NCBI taxonomy): domain Bacteria; kingdom Bacillati; phylum Bacillota; class Bacilli; order Caryophanales; family Paenibacillaceae; genus Paenibacillus; species Paenibacillus sp. J22P218. The sequence continues at coordinate 152,949 of NZ_JBWDNL010000009.1, read as the reverse complement.
AAATGCGTTTTTTTTGTAGTCAAAAAAATTATTGCTCTACAGCCGGGCACCAGCCTGGAGGCTCGCTGCAGACCAAGACGGCAAATGCGGGGTCTTCTTTCACTAGATCGGCGAAATAACTGGATAAGATATGATTCCCGGATATAGAACCCATTCTGAACGACCGTTTCACTTCGCCTTTGACATGGAGGTAATAATACGTTTGCTTTGTCTTAGGCGATTGATAGACGTGCGGAGGCAAATGCGGGACAATATCGAACTCGTTCTGGAAGCGCCAATGCGTATTGATAATCGTATTATAGGCGCGGACGAATTTCGGATCGCCTACCCTTGGAGCCCCGAACGTATATACGATGGGCGAGCGGATCGCCGTATTGCTTGCTATATCGATGGCTGCGAGCGTTGCGAGCGCACCGCCGAGACTATGCCCGGTAATAAACAGCGGCTTGTCGGCAGGCAGCGTCTGGATGAGCGCGAGCACTTCATTGCGCGTCGACATATAGATGTCGGTGAAGCCCTTATGCGTTTGCCCGGCATTTTTGACAGGGCGGTATACATTTTGCTGAGCGATGAAGTCGGCAACCCAGTCTTCTGCTGACCCGCTTCCGCGGAATGCAAGGACGGAAGCTTGCTCGCTTGTCAGTACAAAGCCGAATCGTTCTTCGTTGCTGTCATACGCACTGGCCTTGAATTCTCCAACTAAGCTGTATCCTCTTGGAGCTAGAAATAAGCCATCCGCGTAATTGTTGAACTGTACATAGGTTTGTCCGCAAACCGCAGCTAGAAACATGGCGGTTCGCAAATCAAGCTCCTGAGCTCTCGTTGACTTACTCATCGTGACTCCCATCGGCATCCCTCCGTTCATTCATTCCGGTCTATCGTTGTTGTATAGTATGAAGCGGAGCTGCAATAGGTACCTGCGGATTTATTGGCAGGAAAAGAGAAACGTTCATGTTCGATTGGTTGTACATCTTGTGTGCGACACGTATAATTTATAATATAGGAAAGAAGCCGTTTACATTTGACCATATCAATAGGCGAGAGGAGCCATATCGATGACATTGAACATTGGAATCGTCGGCACGGGCTGGTTCGGCCGTATGCATGCCGAGAAGCTGGCGAAGCTTGAGGGCGTTAAGGTTGCCGCATTCACGGCCACTTCGCAGGAGAAAGCGGATCAGGAGGCGGCCAAATACGAGGACGCTAGAGGTTATAGCTCTATTCATACGATGCTGGATGACCGCAAGCTGGATGCCGTATACATATGCGTGCCGCCGTTCGCGCATGGTGAGATTGAAAGGGCGTTAGTGGAAAGAGGCATTCCGTTCTTGGTAGAGAAGCCGCTTGCTGCTGACGAACAGACACCTGCCGAATTGCTTAAGGAAATCGAGAGCAAGAAGCTGATTACATCTGTCGGCTATCACTTCCGCTATATGGACGGAACGAGCCGTGCGCAAGAATTGTTACGCGAGCGGACCGTCGGTATGGCTCTTGGTTATTGGATGGGTTCAATGCCAGGTGTAAGCTGGTGGCGTAAGATGGAGGGCTCGGGCGGTCAATTCGTGGAGCAAACCACGCATATCGTTGACTTGCTGCGTTATACGCTTGGCGAAGTAAGCGAAGTGTATGCCGCATATGGCTCGCGCATAATGGCTGATGTGGAGCAAGGCGTTACCGTACCGGATGTAGGCACGGTGACCTTGAAGCTTGTGAATGGGGCTGTGGCAACGATCAGCAACACTTGCGCAATTCCGGCGGGAGACCGGGTAGGTCTTCATATTTATACGAATAAAGGCGTACTGGAGCTTAGCCATGGGGGACTTCTCGATGTCGAGGCTGGACGCAAAACGGAATACGCGAATCGAACGAATCCATACGAGCTTGAGAATGAAGCTTTTCTCCACGCGGTAAGGACGGGCGATGTATCGCGCATTCGTTCCACCTATGAGGATGCATGGCTGACGCACCGCGTTACGATAGCGGCGAATCAGTCGGCGCTGACGGGCTTGCCCGTGAAGCTGTAATAAACGATTGAACGAAGAAGAGTCCGGTTAGCTGCGAAGGCAGCGCCGGACTCTTCTCGTTATCGTTAAGGGCGTTTCTTGCGGGAACGGCTAAGCGGCGGCTGTGAAGCCTGATCGGAAGACAAGGCAGCCAGTTCCTGAACGGTCGAACGGGGAGATGGGCTGCTAGACTTCATCCGATGCCGATTAGAGCGGCTGAGTCGACTCGGCGGCTCTTGTCCTGTAATGGTCTGAGGCTTGCGGCCGTGAAGCAAATCGCCGGTCCAGCCTTTCTTCCATAACCAGACGTAGATAATCGCCGTGATTACGACGATTATCGTGACCATCAAGGCGAAGCCCCAAGAATCATCCTTCCATGGCAGCTTGATGAAGTTACTTCCCCAGAGCGAGCCAGCAATCGTAGCGGGCAGGAACAGGACGGTGAAGATCGTCAGCGTCTTCATGATGTCGTTGCCGCGGAAGTTGGAGATCGCATCGTCCATCGAGATGAGCGTATCGATCTCAAGCGCATAATGCTTGAGCAGCAGTTCGATCCGATCAAGCTTATGCGTAATCCGCTTAAAGCTCTCCGTTTCCATCAGATCGTTCATGAATGCTTCCTTGGCAGCCCCGTGCAGCTCGCGGATAGGAATGAATAGATGGCTCCAATGGAGCAGATCGTATCTCCGTTCGAAAATAATATCGATCAGGCCCGTACGGTTCTCGTTGCGCATGGACGATTCAAGCTCGCCAAGCCTTGCTTCGAAGCCGTCAAGCCCTTCATGGAACGGTTCCAGGATGACGCTCATCATTGCAAACAGTGCTTCCGGGGCCGTATCGCATTCTCCGAGCTTCTTCGTCAATGCATCTGTCTGCAGCCGCAGCGGCAAACGTATATCGTCATGAATGGTAATGAGCCGTCTGCTTGTCAGCCAAAAGTGGAACGGCTGCACATCGTCGGAATGCTCGGATATTTGAAACATAAGCGTGCCATAAATGACCGGACCTTGCTCATGCGTATCCTCTACGATAATTTGGTTCGTCCGCCGCTCTTCGCAGACGTCCATCCAATTCGCGCATTCCGGGAACAGCTTCTTCGTTTGCTCTATATGTTGTTCGGCTTCCGATTGCTCTGTTGCATGTTCGGCAAGCTCTAGCGCGCTCTTATCCAATAAGGCTGTGGCCGTTTGTTTGGCGGAATCCTTGCGGCTCGGCAGAGGCTCCTTCTGTAGTGGACGATGCCCTGCTTGCTGAAGGACATGCCACTCCCAGCCTGAGGGGTAGCGAAGCATCCGATGTATCATCGTTTGGCCTCCTGCTTGTCCGTTTTTTTCCATACTCATTCCTTCATCATAACCTGAACCGCAAGTATGCACAACCTGCCTCGGACAATATGCGAGCAATAGTCAAAATATCCATTCAGATGCCAAAATACGACTCAATCCCGCCTAAGAGGGGCATAACAAAGATAGCTAAAGCAGCAATGATTCAGGTACATAGGCAGAATCCTTGCTCTATTCTTGCGAATTAGGAGGTTATGGAACGATATGGCTAGAAAAATCGGCGTGTTCGAAAGCCAGCAGCAAGTTATTGAAGCAATAGAACAGTTGGAGCAGGCAGGGTTCGTTACTGGAGAATTGAAGGTGCTTGCGAAGGATGCGGAGCATTCCAGACGCATCGAGGCGGAGAGCGATGTGCATGCGGACGAGATGCGGGAGCTGGAGGACACGGACGGCAATCGATTCGGGCATGGACTCGGGATTGGAAGCTTGGCAATGGGGGAAGCGGCAGGCTTTGGCGGTGCTGGAACGGTTGCCGCTTATGGGGCAAGCACCTGGGGGACGGGAACGGCGCTCGGCGGATTTCCGGCTGCGCTTGCCGCGTTCACGTTATTCGATACAGACGAGCATTCGAGCTCTCTTCATGCGCTAGGGCTTGATGACGAAGAGACCAAAATATGCTCGCAGGCGATAAGCGAGGGCTCTCTCGTACTGATCGTCGAAACGGATGAGAGCAAGTCGTTGCTGGATAAGGATGGCGGTCCAGACTTATCGCGTCTTGGCGCTGCGGAAGCCGTATTTCGCGGCTGCGGCGCCTCATTAATTGTGGCCGGTGCTTAATGAAAAAAACCGCTTGATTGGCCGCGTTCGGAACGGGGCTAATCAAGCGTTTTTTTTCAAATATAGAATTACACACGACTCAGCGACTCGCGGTCTAGAGCTACGACCTTCGACAGGTCATTGGGGATGCCTTTAATTTGATCGCGCAGCAGGTGGGAGGCTATCATGCTATAGATCGAGCCGTTGCCTCCATATCCGAGGCAGTAGTACACATTTGGCCAAGCCGGATCTTCGCCAATAAACGGCAGATTGTCGCGCGACTCCCCGAAGGTGGCATTCCATTCATATTCGACAGGCGCTTCAAGCATTGGGAATAGTGACCGCATCTGATCATAAAGCTTCTCGCTATGCTTTTGTTGCTTTTGCGCATCGTGCAGCGGCTGCTCAATCTCTTCGTCAAGCCCCCCGACTATGACTCGGTTATGATCATCTGTACGCATATACAGATAGGGACGAGCGGTCTCCCATAGAAAGAAATGTTGATGCCAATCAGCAAGGCTTTGCTGAACACCTGTTACGATTGCGAAGGAGCGGTTCAAGCTTGCTTTGATCAACTTGCCTCGGAGCTCTTCCGGTTCATAGCCAATCGCATAGATAACATGCTGCGCTTCAACTTCGTAGCCGTCTGCCGAGCGAAGCAAGTGAGCGCCGTTCTCCAGCGTGCGATGGTCTACAATATCGGTATGCTCGTACGCCTGCAAGCCCGCGTCTACAGCATGCCGCGCCAAGGTGCTGACGAATCGGTACGGATTGATTGCCGCATCTCCGTGGGTGACAATGGCCCCTGACTTGCGGAAAGGAAAATGCTTCGCAATCTTGTCGCCATCCCAGAACTCAACATCGAAGCCGTTGTGATGAAGAGCTTCGTATTCCTTTCTCAACTTTGGCAGATCCTGTTCGCTTGAAGCGTAGTACAAGCTGCTTCTTCGCTTGAATCCTACGTCGACGGCAAGCTGATTGGCAGTTGAGTCAATCTGATCAACAGCTTCCTTGCAGGCTCTGTAGAAAGCAACCGCGTCCTTATGCCCAATCTGATCGATAAGATCACATAACATGACGTCATTGCAAAATTGCAGCATGCCCGTATTCGCGGAAGTACTCCCGCCGGCAATCTCACCGCGTTCGAGCAAGGCGACGGATAAGCCGCTTTGGACAAGCACATGGCTGCAGATCGAACCCGACATGCCGCCTCCGATAACGGCGACTTCGACTGTTATATTTTTGTTAAGCGCCGGCTGCTCCAATGAGTCTCCCATTGTTCCAGGCCAATACAAATGTCCTGTATACAGCTCCTTCATAGATCATCACTCCCGCTCGTAGTATGCCCGAATAATGGGTATTATGATCGACATTAAGTTGGATGAAATAACGCTGCCGCAGATGTCTTGACTTAGGATCGATGCATACTTCTCATGGAGTCGCGGTAGGCCGTTGGCGATTGACCGTATAGCTTGCGAAATTGCTTGGAAAAATACAAAGCATCCTGAAGGCCGACGGAGGCTGATATTTGCTCAACGGTGAGTTCAGGCCGCTCGCGAAGCATATGCCGCGCTTTGTCGATGCGCAGCTTGAGCAGGAAGGTGACCGGGGATACACCTGTCCGCTGCTTGAAGAAGCGGGACAAGTATGCGCGGTTATATCCTAGCGACTCCGCCATTTGCTCGATCGATACAGGGTGCGTGTATTGCGAAGACAAGTAATGGATCATTTGCTGCAGCAGCAAGTCTCCTTGGCCGTGAGCGGTACGAACCGAATCGTCGCCGCCGGCAGCATGCAGCGCCTTCATATATTCGGCCAGCAGCAGATGCAGATGGCCTGTTGCCGACAGCTGTGCATCAGCTCCGCCGACCTTGAACGTCTGGTAGATGCGTCGGAATAGGAGGGCTGCCCGCTTCCACTTCGCCATGCCGATCACTTGCTGATCTGCTTGGAAGCCCGCCGCCGCAACGAGCTCGGCAGCATGCTCGCCGCTGAAGGCGACCCAGCGATAGCGCCATGGATTGGCACTGTCCGATTCATAGCTGATGAGCTGCTTCGGCTCAATGAGAAACGTGTCTCCCGCGGCAAGAGAATGTCTCTTCCCTTCCAATTGGAAGACGCCTTCTCCTTCCAGCACAATATGCATGAGATAGAAGTCGTACACCTTCGGACCAAGCCGGTGGGACGGCTTCGTCTGGCTCTCGCCTGCGAATAATACGTTCAGCCGCGCATGCTCGCCCTGCGCGTGTACCGGGTTGGACGCAACCACATACATTTCTTGCTGCATCTGACTTTACACCTGCTTTACCCATTTAGTTGAAATCCGTAACATGTAACGCGATAAGATCATGATAGCATGTCTGGACAAAGGTACGAAAGTCACATAAATCCATATAAAGAGCACTTCGAGCCATTTTGTTTTCGAAGCAGTTATTTTATACTAAGTTCAGAAACAAACGGTTGATCTGTCAAAACGGCGGCCACGCCGACCCAGCATTAGCTGAACTACATTCGAGGAAAAAGGATCGTGATAGCAAATGGCAAATCTCCAAGCGCTGACACAACAATTTATACAGCAATACGGCGAAGGCAGTAATGAAATCGCAGTATTCCACGCACCGGGCCGCGTGAATCTTATTGGCGAGCATACGGACTACAATGGCGGCTATGTATTTCCGGCAGCATTAACTTTCGGAACGACGCTAATTATCCGCAAGCGCGATGATAACAAGCTCAGTCTGGCAACGACGAACTTCCCGGCATCGAAGCAGTTCTCCATCGATTCGATCGCATACGATGACGCTGACGACTGGATGAACTACCCGAAAGGCATTGTCTATATGCTTCAGCAGAGCGGCGTCACGTTCAAGAACGGCTATGACTTGCTCTACCATGGCGAGATTCCGAACGGCGCAGGCTTGTCCTCCTCGGCTTCCATCGAGGTCGTAACGGCATTCGCCCTGCAAACGTTGGAAGGGCTCGAGATCGACAAGGTGAAGATCGCTCTTCTGTCGCAGAAGTCGGAGAACGAATTCAACGGCGTCAATAGCGGCATAATGGACCAGTTCGCTGTCGCCAACGGTAAAGCGGACCATGCCATTTTGCTTATGTGCGATACGTTGGAATACGAGCTCATCCCGTTCCAACCGGGCGGTTATCAGCTCGTGATCGGCAATACGAACAAACGCCGCGGTCTCGTCGATTCCAAATACAATGAACGCCGCAGCCAGTGCGATCAAGCTGTTGAAGAGTTGAAGGCGGCTTATCCGGAGCTGACATTGCTCGGACAGCTCAGCCTTGAGCAGTTCAATTCGGCCAAACATTTAATTAAGAGCGACATCGTACGCAATAGAGCGCAGCATGTCGTGGAAGAAATCGACCGCGTGCTGCAATCGATCACGGCGCTTCGCGCCAACGATCTGAAGCAATTCGGACAACTGATGAACGGATCGCATGATTCGCTTCGCGATCTGTACGAAGTGACGGGACATGAGCTTGACTCGATGGTAGCGGCTGCACGCCAAGTGCCTGGCGTTCTCGGATCGCGTATGACGGGAGCGGGCTTCGGCGGATGTACGGTATCGCTCGTTCACGAAGACAGCATCGAAGCGTTCAAAGAAGAAGTGGGAAGCAAATATACGGAGGCTACCGGCCTGAAAGCCGACTTCTATGTATGCTCCATCGGCAACGGCGTAGAGCGCTTGGTGTAACGCTATATAGGGTACGGGCAATAACAATTAACGAGCTATAGAGAGGGGAAATGAACAATGGCAGTATTAGTAACAGGAGGAGCCGGATATATCGGTTCCCACGCGGTAGCGGCATTGCAGGAGCGCGGCGAAGAAATCGTCGTCGTGGACAATCTGCAGCAAGGGCATAAGCAAGCTCTGCTTGGCGGCAAGCTATATGAAGGCGATCTTCGCGACGCGGCATTCCTTGACCGCGTGTTCCAAGAGAACGAGATCGATGCGGTCATCCACTTCGCGGCGAACTCGCTGGTCGGCGAAAGCATGAAGGACCCAGGCAAGTACTATCACAATAACGTATTCGGTACGTTGTGCCTGCTTGAGAAGATGAATGAATACAATGTCCGCAAAATCGTATTCTCGTCAACTGCGGCTACTTACGGCGAGCCTGAGAGCGTGCCAATCGACGAGTTCGATCGTACGCTGCCGACGAACGCATACGGCGAAACGAAGCTTGCGATGGAAAAAATGATGAAGTGGTTCGATGTGGCCCACAACATCAAGTTCGTATCGCTGCGCTACTTCAACGCAGCAGGCGCTCATGAGAGCGGCAAGATCGGCGAGGATCATAGCCCGGAGACGCATCTGATTCCTATCGTGCTTCAAGCAGCGCTTGGACAGCGTCCGCATATTTCGGTATTCGGCGAAGACTACGCTACGGAAGACGGCACTTGTATCCGCGACTACATCCATGTAAGCGACTTGGCTGATGCGCATGTGCTTGCCGTAGACCGCCTTCGCAGCGGAGCGGACAGCGCCGTCTACAACCTAGGCAACGGCCAAGGCTTCTCGGTTAAGCAAGTAATCGACATCGCGCGTGCCGTAACGGGCAAAGAGATTCCGGCAGTTATGGAAGCTCGCCGCGCAGGCGATCCTGCCGTGCTCGTCGCTTCGTCGGATCGCGCTCGCAAGGAGCTTGGCTGGAATCCGAAGCGCAATAAGCTCGAAGATATTATTCAAAGCGCTTGGAACTGGCATTCGGCTAATCCTAAGGGCTATAACGACAAGTAATACGTCAGCTATCGCCGTCTTCTGACGGCGATAGCTGTTTCAGATAGAGAAGGGAGCAATACCGTATGACAACCGAACTGCAAGCGCAGGCACCAGCTGTGAGTGCCGAAGATGCGCTGCTGCTTATAGAACGTCTGCTTCAATTCGCGAAGCAGCGGGGCATGATTGACTCGCTTGATGTGCATGCTGGCCGCAACGCCCTGCTGGATCTATTCCAATTCACCGAGCCAATGGAGGGAGAGGTCCCTTCCGAGCGGTTGGAGAGCGCCGTGGAACTGCTCGAGCCGCTGCTTGATTACGGCTATGCCATCCGGTTAATTCCAGACAACACGACGACGTTCCGAGATTTGCTTGACGCGAGAATTATGGGGCTCATCATGCCGCGCGCTTCCGAGGCCGCTGCCGCATTCCAGCGTCTGGCTGCAGCGGAAGGCATTAAGGCGGCAACAGACGCCTTCTACCGTCTGAGCATCGATTCGAACTACATTCGAATGGACCGCATTCGCAAGAACAACTACTGGCTTCACCCAACGGAGTACGGAAAGCTGGAAATTACGATCAATCTGTCGAAGCCGGAGAAGGATCCGAAAGAAATTGCGCTGCTTAAGACGCTTCCGCAGTCGAAATATCCGAAGAGCCTGCTCAGCATCGCCAATGTAGGTTATGCCGGCCGTGCCGATCATCCGGCTCGCCAAAACTTGCGGGTCGTGCCCCTCTCGCTTCAAGGAGAGGAATGGTTCTTCCAGTATTCGCCTTATGTGTATTACAACGAGCATAGCATCGTGTTCAAGGGCAAAGACGAGCCGATGGTTATTACGCATACCTCATTCGCGAGACTGCTTGATTTCGCCCAACAGTTCCCGCATTATTTCGTTGGCTCGAACGCCGATCTGCCGATCGTTGGCGGCTCGATTCTTAGCCATGACCATTACCAGGCTGGGCGTCACGTGTTCCCTATGGAGGTTGCTTCCGCAGACAGCAGCTTTACCGATCCGAAACATCCGGGTGTAAGCTATAGCATCGTGAGCTGGCCAATGTCGGTCGTTCGTCTGTCTGGCGCCGATAAGATTGAGGTGCACAGCGCAGCTTGCCGCATGCTCGATGAGTGGCGGGGCTATAGCGACGAGGCAGCCGATGTTCGGGCCTTTACGGAGCAGGACGGCGGTAATCGCATTCCGCACAATACCATCACGCCGATCGCCCGTCTGAGAGATAACGGCGAATATGAGCTTGATCTTGTCCTTCGCAACAACCGTACGAGCGAAGAGCATCCGGACGGCATCTTCCATCCGCATAAGCATCTGCATCACATCAAGAAGGAAAATATCGGCCTTATCGAAGTGATGGGACTTGCGGTTCTTCCGGGACGATTAAAGGAGGAGCTGGAGCAGATCGCTGCCTATTTGACGGGCGAGAGCGACGCAGGGCTGGACGAAGCAGCACACCCGCTGAACAAGCATGCAGCATGGCTGAGAGAGCTTGTAGCGCGGTTCGGAACGGCTTGCACGCCTGAACAGGCGCAAGTAATCGTGGAAGCAGAGACCGGTGATAAGTTTCTTGAGGTGCTGAAGGATGCCGGCGTATTCAAGCGGACTGCCGATGGCGCTGCCGCTTTCGAACGATTCCTTTCTTCTATGGGCTTGCAAAAGGCTTAAACAATATTTGAAGAAGCATGCCAATCTGGTTGCTTCTTCTTTTTCGTTTTGCAAAAACTGACCTTTAATATACAGTTGTCTGTTTAATAATAAATTATTAATTTGTAAACTGCAAAAATTTATGGTATTTTTTATATGAAAAACATTGCTTATTGCATAATTCACTTTGTTGACGTTACTTACAATTTATCAGGAGGATCGATATGACCGAGAAGATGATTCCGTTAGATGAGTTTTTGGAGCTGAGCACAGACGAGCAAGTAGAGAAGTTGAAAAGATGGAAGATGGATTACACGCTGAAGGACATTCGAGAGGCTTGGAATTTCAAGCATTCCGCTCAATATTATATGCTGTTGAAGAAGCTGCGCATTTACGAACGCGTAGTGAACAAATCCGATAAATTCTATCCTGTCCAGGAGCAATTATTGAACCAAAGCGGTGCAAATGGGGAACGCGGCTGGAGAGGCCAACCGTCTTACCTGCAGGAGACAAGACTGCCTGCCGACAGTTTCGACTATCACTTGAATACGACGCTTAGCGGGCCGCAGCTTGCGGATAAGCTGGAGCGAATTGCTCACTTCCTCAAGGGAGAGCTTAAGGACGTTACGATTAAGCTGTCTATTGTAGCTGCTGAAACGACGGCAGATGAGCAAGAATAGGAAGCGACCACAAAGAACCGAGGCAGTCATGTCATAACTGCGCTCGGTTCTTTTGTCGTTTTCTGTGATATATTGTCTGTTAATGGTATAAAATGTAAGTTAAAAAATGGAGACGTAATAATTGGTTGATAATAAATGCTATTTGCCCCGCAGCTTGCCTAGCTCAGACACGAGCGCTTCCACTTCGCTGATGCTGAACTTTTCTTTCGATGCGACAACATCATATAGATCTTTAATATCCTCATACTGTTCAACTTTAAAAGAAGAAGCCTGCATCGCGGCTGCGGAAGCCATCTTGAGCTTGGCTTTAATGGTCTCGATCATGAACTCGATGTTTTCTTCGGTTGGGGATTCTAGATTGTTCATCATAATGCCTCCTTCAATTGCTGTGCCGTTCGAATAGCGACACATGTCTTATATAGGTGTTTCCGACATTGTATCATTTTTTGAGACGGGATGCTCATCAATTGAAGCGAAGCCCGAAATTGGATACAATCAATGCAATACCCGAATAGAGGAACGATAGAGTGCGAGGCATTAATATGACAATTGAATTTGAACATAACGAACTTCTTGAATTTTTTCAAAGCATTTCGAAGCATCAGCCTGATCGGAATCGCATCGTATTCATCTGTATCGGTACCGATCGATCGACGGGTGATGCATTCGGTCCGCTCGTTGGAACGCTGCTTCAAGAGCGTGGTTGGCCGCGCGTCATTGGCACGCTGGCAGAGCCTTGCGACGCGCATTCCGTTTTACAGGCACAGGCATCTATAGAAGAAAGCGATACGGTAATTGCCGTTGATGCCTGTCTAGGACATCCGAAATCGATTGGAAGCTTCATCGCAGCCGCACGAGCGCTGCAGCCGGGCAAAGCGATAGGCAGACAATTGCCGTCGGTAGGACATTATAGTATTGCCGGCGTCGTGAACATGAATGGCCCGAAAGCGTATTGGAAGCTTCAGACAACGTCGCTGCACCTCGTTATGCAGATGGCGGGCAAGGTAGCCGTAGCGGCAGAGCAGGCCTGGAGTCAACCGGGGACTAAGGCGATAAGCGAAGATGATGAAACGATCAAGCTGTCTATTCCATACTAGAAACAAACGTATAGAGGAGCGTGTCTACGATGAGCAACGGAGAAGAACAACAGTTGATTTCGATAGCAAATGCTAAGGTTGAGCTGATTAATGGTATTGAGCTTGCTTATTATGACTCTTCATTGTCGTCTGCTGTTGATGTTGACAAGACCGGCAATGTAATCGTACTGCTGCACGGGTATTGCGGCAGCTCTGCCTATTGGGAACGCGTGGTTGGCGCTTTGTCGCGTACGGCGCGCGTTATTGCGCCTGATGCAAGAGGACATGGCTTAAGCGCAGCATCAGACGATGAAGTGTATGCGATGGAGACGTATGCAGGCGATGTGGCGGGATTGCTGGAGAAGCTGGGTATCGACAAAGCATGTCTGCTCGGTCACTCGCTTGGCGGTTATATAACACTTGCTTTCGCAGAGAAATATGAGGAGCGTTTAAGCGGATTTGGCCTTATCCATTCAACAGCCAAAGAAGACAGTGAGGCGGCTAAGCTTAATCGCGACAAAGCTGCGGCGTCGCTTCAGCAAGACGGAGTTAAGCCGTTCGTGGATGGACTCATTCCGAAGCTATTCGCTCCGGAGCATGCTGCGGCTAGACAAGCGGATCTCGAGCGCGGCAAGCAGATCGGTTATGCAACCTCGCTTCAAGGCGCGATCGGCACGGCTAGAGGCATGAAGCAACGTCCGGACCGTACAGTGGTTGTGAAGTCAACGTCCTTGCCGGTGCTGCTCGTAGCGGGAGCTGCCGATGGGGTCATTCCCGCGGAGAGCACGTTCTCGGCTGCTGGTGCGCATGCCGTTCAGCATTTATTGGAGGCATCCGGTCATATGGGAATGGTGGAGCAGCCGGAAGAACTGACTGCGATCATCAGCAAGTTCGCGGATACGTTGAAGAAGTAGGGAGTGAGAGTCATTGTTCCAACGGGATTATTTCATGCGGATGATTGAGCAGATGACAGAGGCTGTCGGTCAGATCCTGCAGCTCAGACGAGAGAGGAAGCAGGAGGAAGCGCTGCTTGTGCTTGATGAGCTGCTCGATAAGCGATTTCGTCTCAGCAGCAAGCTCATTCGATCGTTATCCGATGAGGATTTGGTTCGCATGATGACAACGAACGGTTTGCTTGAGGCGGATCAATTGGGTGCGATTGCAATACTTGTGCGGCAGGAGGCAGAGCTTCATGCTGAACTTGGACGAGAGGACGAGAGCTTCGTGCTGTCGATCAAGGCGCTTCATCTTTTTCTAAGGCTATCGTTAGCGGATACGGAGACAGTCATTGTGAATCCGAACGAACAGATCGCTGAGCTGCTGGAGGAGCTTCTGCCCTACGAGCTTCCTGTGCATACGAAGAAGCTGCTGTCTACATGGCATGAAGCGGAAGGGCGTTATGATCAGGTGGAGAACATGATGCATGAGCTGTTAGATGACAGGGTTCTCTCGGCAGCGGACGCGACAGACATTTATCGCCGCCTGCTGCTGCAGGACGATGAACGGCTTGTTGCCGGGGGATTGCCAAGAGCGGAGATTGAGCAAGGACTTCGCGAGCTGAATGACCAATATAAGCTGGGCTGAATAGAGAAATAGTAGGAGTGGATCGATAGTATGACAGAGCAATGGCAGCAACATATATATGATTGGATCGGCAAGGACGAGCTGATGCAGGCTACGCTGAGCGGTTTGCGCCGCAAGGATGGAAATGCAGCACCAAAGACCGTCATTCGCAAGGTGCAGCTGAAGAGCGGCATGCATTACCAATTTGAATCCCATTTCGCGAGCAAAGTGCTGCATGAGAACGTTGCGGAGGGTCAAGCTGCGGAACGTATAACTGGATTGCTAGAAGAGCAGTACAAACAAGCGCTTATTAAGACGCCTTCCGCGGATATTCAAATGCTTTTCAACAAGAAAGGCAAGGCGACGATACTGTCGAATGCTCCGACTGGAGCGGTGAAGCAGGCTAATCTCGATCATAACCGACAGAAGCAGCGCGTTATCGAGGAAGGCAACGCTGCACCGTTCCTCGTTGAGCTGGGCATTATGACTCCTGACGGCAAGGTGCATGCGAAGAAACAGGACAAGTACCGTCAGATCAATCGATTCCTCGAGATGGTGACGGATGTGCTCGATTATTTGCCTAAGGATCGCGAGCTGACGATCGTTGATTTTGGCTGCGGCAAGTCGTATTTGACGTTCGCCTTATACCATCTGCTTGCAACCCAGCAGAAGCGGAGCATTCAAGTTGTCGGACTTGATCTCAAAGCGGACGTTATCGCATTCTGCAATGAGCTTGCCGGTAAGCTTGGTTATGATAAGCTGCGCTTCCTTGTTGGCGATATTGCAGAATACGAAGAACTGCAGTCAGCCGATATGGTCGTTACGCTGCATGCGTGCGACACTGCTACGGATATGGCGCTTGCGAAGGCCGTGAACTGGGATGCTTCTGTCATTATGTCAGTACCCTGCTGCCAGCATGAGCTGTTCCGGCAGATCGACAATGATGTGCTTTCGCCGATTTTGTCGCAAGGCTTGCTGAAGGAGCGATTTGCTGCGCTTGCCACTGATGCTGCAAGAGGAACGTTGCTCGAATCGCTTGGCTACAAGGTTTCGATGCTGGAGTTCGTTGACCCGGAGCATACACCCAAAAATTTGTTGATCCGTGCCGTGCGCGGAGAAAAGCTCACCTTCTCGGATAAGAAATGGGAGCAGTATGAACAGTTCAAGAGTTTCTTACATGTATCGCCAACTTTGGAGAGAGCGCTGTCTGACCGCTTGCCTGGACGATAAGCCAACTGCAAGCCTACTGAAAGCGTTGCACACTCAAATTAGTAGATTGTCGTTCCCAATTAGATTTGATACAATGGAAGAAGATGGCTATTACGATGGATGGGTGAACCGAATTGGGATGGATGTTCTGGATAGACCCGGCAATGTTTCTCATTTTGTTCTGCTTATTTTTTTATGTTTTTTCTTCCAATTCCATTACTGTGCTGCATCGCATTTATTTATTGCTCCATATCATCTTTATGATATGGCCGATATGTCAATTTGTAGCGCAGACTACCAGCAACTCTGGATATCAGCTGTTGTATTTATCGGGCTCCTATGTTGGTCTCTCTTTGCTTGGCGTCGGTTGGTTCGTATTAACGGTGTTTTCTACAGGCCAATCGTACGTCGTTAGGAAGAGCCGTATATTCATGATGGCTATACCTGCGCTTGTTTCGGTTGCGGCAATCATAATCAACCCAAGCGGCATGTTTCTTTCCATTAACGATACAATTGAATCCGAGAAGCAGCTTCAGCATGGTCCGCTTTATTGGGTCATGATTGGACAGCTTCTCGTTTATGTGGCTGTTTCATTCGCTATTATGATCTATAAGCTTCGGACCTCTGATTCCAAGAGGTACCGGACGTTAGTTAGAACCGTGTTAATTGGACTGATGACACAGCTGCTGTTCTCACTGGCCGACCTATTCGTTAATGTTATGTTCATAGACCACTTGGATCACTATGTGCCTCTAATATCGGTCGGTATGGCGCTTACTGCTATTTATTTGGTTCACGCGATTGGCCGGAACAAAGTGTTGGATATTATCCAAATTGCCCAGCGCGATGTGATCAATACGATGTCAACGGGTATTATCGTCCTGGACGAATTCGAGACGATTATTGAAGTGAATAAGGTCATTAAGCCAATTATCAGGCTGCGCATCGGTGATAAGCTGGACACCGCAATGATTGCTGCCACGTTCAAGGAAGAAGCGGCGAAAGAGTTCGAAGCGTTCTTCAATGAGGTTCGCAACCGTCCAATGGATCGCGTGGAATTCGAGCTGGAGCTGGAGCATGATCGTTTCCGTCACATCATCATTCAGTCGGCTCCGATTTTGGACCAAAGAAGAGCGGCGATCGGCCGAGTGCTTACGTTCCAGGACGTAACGGAACTAAGGCTTCTAGTGGAAGAGTCGAATCGGCATAACACACAGCTGCATGATCGCAACAGGGACTTAATGCTTATGCAGGACGAGCTGTCTCAGGCGAATAAGAAGCTGGAGCAAATGGCGATCACGGATGGCTTGACCGGCTGCTACAATCGCCGTTACTTGCTGCTGCAATTGGAGCAAGAGGTGCTGATGAACTTGAAGTTCGGCATTTCATTCTCCATTTTCTTGTTCGATTTGGACTACTTTAAATTAATTAATGATAAATACGGTCATCTCGTCGGCGACGAGGTGTTATGCAGCACGGTCAATGCCGTGAAAGGCGCTCTGCGAAAGACCGATATACTTGCGCGATACGGCGGGGAGGAATTCACCGTATACTTGCCGCATACGAATCGCGAGCAGGCAGATCTTATTGCGGAGCTAGTGAAAGAAGCCGTTGAGAGTAACAGAGTACATATTGGAACAGGAGAGCAGTCTATCTCCGTTACGATTAGTATGGGCGTTGTGACCATTGAGCACTTCGAACCATCTGTCATTGAAGATCCGAAAGCTTACTTAAGGGAAATATTAGCTCAAACCGATTCCGCTTTATATGAAGCTAAGTACAATGGCAGGAACAGAATCGTCAAGCGCAAGCTGGCTTAATCATGTGGTCCGAAGGCAGAGCTTTCGGACTATTGGTCTTTCTTCTTATCGTAGTCAATCTGACCGATTTCTGATAAAATAAAAATCTACTAAGAGCTTTATAACTGTTGAAAGCGGGAACTGGTCGAAATGAGAAAAGTGCAAATTGAACTGGTAAAGCCCGGAGATAAACTGGCAAAACCTATTTTTCAAGAAAATGGAAGCGTACTCTTGGGCGAGGGTATCGAATTGAATGATCGCTATATCGATCGATTGCGCGGTTTGGGCATCGATTTTTTGTTCGTTGAGGACGGGAAGACGGTCGATCTTATTCCCGAGGAAACGGTCAGAGACGAGACGCGCAAGCAAGCGGTCGATGCGATCTACAAAACGATGAACGCCTTCAAGGAGCCTAACAACCTAAAGGGAAGAACGATCGCGCCGGATATGGGACGGACATTCCGCTCTGTGTTCGGGCAGATTATGTCCGATCTTAGCACGCGGCCGAACCTGCTCGTCAATCTGACAAGCATCCACTCCAAAGATAATTATTTATTTCAGCATTCGTTCAATGTTGCTGTTCTTGCCGGGATCATGGGGATTGCCAAAGGTTTTAACCGCAATCAGCTTGAAGAACTCGGTATCGGGGCGCTGCTATTTGATATCGGAATGACGAAGGTGCCGGCAAGCATCCTCTCCCGAGAAGGCAGACTGACGCCGGATGAGCATGCTCTTGTACGGAATCATACAACCGAAGGGTTCGAGATATTGCGCAAATACCACGACATCTCGATCGTATCGGCACATTGCGCTTTGCAGCACCATGAACGCTTCAACGGCACGGGTTACCCGCGCGGTCTTAAAGGAAACGAGATTCATATGTATGCCCAGATCGTTGGACTAGCTGATACATTCGATGCATTGACTTCGCCTAGGCCGCATCGTAAACGGTATACGTCCAGCGAAGCGATCGAGTTTTTGTTCGCGGCTGGCGGCACATTTTTTGATATTGATTTAATTAAGCTTTTTTGCAAGCATATATCGATTTATCCGGTTGCGACTACGCTGCAGCTTAGCACAGGGCAGATAGGCGTCGTTTCGGAAAATAACGAACTTGCCGTACACCGGCCTCGCGTTCGGATCATTACGGAAGCGGATGGCACAGAGCCGGCGTCTCCTTACGAGATCGAGTTGAAAGATGAACTGCATATTACGATTGTGAAAGAGCTGTAGCCTTTCGCAAGCGACGAATAAATATAGGTTCTGTCCTCTAGGAGCCTGACCATACGCGCTTAGTCCTCTCTGCATATGTTATTGCATATGGATGCAGAGGAGTGAGAGAAATGGCGAATAGAGTGAGGCCGCCATTTTACGGCGCGAAAGGCAAGAAAAAGGTTATCAAAAGAACGACTGGCGCGACACAGCCGCTCGGACCGTATCTGAATCGGTTGACAGTGCTTTGGGTCGATGGAAATGGCGTGCCGTTCAATACGACGGGATTCAATGCTGCATTATATCAAGGATCGACGCTCGTGCAGACTGCGTTCTTTGATCGTTTCGGGGTCGTATTCTTCAGTCGCGTTGAGACGCTGACAAGAGTTCCGTATACGGTACAGCTGTATGATAACAGCGGTGTCGTGTTCCGCACGAGGACGATTCCTGCCGGCGTAGAGGCTTTTGCGGTTATTGGTTAACATTTGTTTGGAACATGCGAGGGCCTTCCGGGCAGTACGGCAACAGCCGTCTGCTTGGGAGGCTTTCCGTTTTTTCTTTGAATATGTAGGAGGATTAAGGTAAAATAATGAGTAAAGACCGATAGGGGATGTGCGTGCGTAGATGGCAACATTGCAGCATCATAAGCTCTCCAAGCTGGACTTGCTTAGACGAGTGCTGTTCATTACACTCGGAGCTTCTTTAGTCGCAGTGGGGCTTGAAATTTTTTTGGTTCCTAACCACATTATTGATGGCGGTATTGTGGGCATTTCCATCATCGCCTCTCATTTGACGGAATGGCCGCTCGGACTTTTCTTATTTATTCTTAATCTTCCCTTCTTATTTCTTGGCTACAAGCAGATTGGCAAGACGTTCGCGATGTCTACCCTATATGGAGTATCGGTTATGTCGATCGGAACGGCGCTTCTTCACCCCGTGCCCCCACTGACTGTTGAGCCCTTTCTTGCCGCAATATTCGGCGGGGTAATTCTCGGCGTTGGCGTCGGCATGGTCATCCGCTTCGGCGGATCGCTCGACGGTACCGAGATTGTAGCGATTGTGTTCAATAAGCAGATTCCCCTTTCCGTCGGCGAAACGGTTATGTTCCTTAACCTATTCATTCTAAGCAGTGCAGGTTTCGTGTTCGGTTGGGATCGGGCGATGTATTCGCTTATTGCCTATTACATTGCTTATAAGATGATCGATATTACGATCGAGGGCTTCGATGAATCGAAAGCGGTATGGATCATTAGCGAGGAGTGGAAGGAGATCGGTGACGCGATCATGAACCGTCTTGGCCGCGGCGTTACTTATTTGCACGGGGAAGGCGGCTTCACCGGAGGCAGCAAGCGGGTTATCTTCTGCGTCATCACGCGACTCGAGGAAGCGAAGATGAAGTCGATCGTGAACGAGCTCGATCCTATCGCTTTCCTCGCAGTAGGCAATATCCATGACGTGAAGGGCGGACGGTTCAAGAAACGCGATATTCATTAACAGGCAAGAGGGGCAGCGAAGGAGTGCAAAGCATTGGATGAATTTGCAAGCATTCATCATTGGACGGGGGCGCGGCAGAGCGCCGATTGGCAGCAGCGGCGAGGCGTCGTGCTTGGGATCGGCGACGACACGGCAATTGTCGACGACTTGCTGGCAGAGGACGGCGTTGCCGCGCCGAAGCAGATGCTGTTGGCGGTTGACACGATGGTGGAAACCGTCCACTTCAATGATGTGACGATGCGCGAAGAGGATATCGGCTACAAGGCGCTGGCCGCGAATGTCAGCGATATTGCCGCCATGGGCGGCGTGCCGTTGCATGCGCTCGTGTCAGTCAGCGTACCTCGTACATGGGGGCCGGAGCGGATGCGGCGGCTGTATGACGGGTTGTACGCGTGCGCCGAGCGCTACGGGGTTGCCGTGATCGGCGGCGATACGACGTCTGCGCCGGCGCATATGGTTATATCCGTGACCGTGACGGGAACGGTCGAGGCATCGCTTGCGCTGCGCCGCTCTGGCGCTAAGCCGGGCGACGCTGTATTCGTGACCGGAGCCGTCGGCATGTCGGCGGCCGGTCTGCATGCGCTGCTTGCACAGAGGGAGGATGGCGCTGCGGAAGCTGCGCATCCCGTTATCGTGCAAGCGCACCGAAGGCCGGCGCCGTCCGTAAGGGCTGGCCGTCTGCTTGCCGCGCATGGCTCCTGTCATGCGCTTAACGATGTTAGCGATGGACTCGCCAGCGAAGCGTGGGAGATCGCCGCGGCGTCGGGCGTGCGGATTGTGCTGCACGAGACGGAGCTGCCACGAAGCGGCAGTATGGCGGCTTATGCCTCGGAAGCAGGCATAGATCCACTCGATTGGATGCTTTATGGCGGAGAAGATTACGTATTGCTGGGAACAATAGACAAAGCGTCAGCCAAAGCGACCCTGGATTCATTCCGTCAGGAAGGTATTCCATTCTTTATCATCGGCGAGGTCGAAGCTGGTGATGCCAAGGTTGATCTAGTGCGCGCCCGCGCAACGGGCAGCAGTCATAGCAATATACAAGAGAAAAGAGTCGCGCTGGAGAAGCGCGGCTATAATCATTTCGAGCGATAAAAAAAGCAGGTGACATCGATGCAGCAAAGGATAGGACAGGGCAGTTGGCTTGCCCATACCGAGCAAGATACAATCAGGCTGGCGGAGCAGTTGGCCGCATGGGCGAAGCCAGGTACGATGATCGCGCTGGACGGTGATCTGGGCGCGGGCAAGACGAGATTCTCGCAAGCGTTCGCGAAGGCGATCGGCGTTAACGGCGTTGTGAACAGTCCGACCTTCACCATCATTAAGGAATATATGGGGGAAAGCCTCCCTTTTTATCATATGGATGTATACAGGCTGTCAATGGAAGAGGCGGACGAGCTTGGCTTGGACGATTATTTCTACGGCAGCGGCGTGACGATCGTGGAGTGGGCGAGCTTAATTAAAGAACTGTTGCCGCCGGACAGGCTGGAGCTGTTCATTGAACATACAGGCGAGGAATCTAGACGCATCGCATTGACTGGGTATGGTGAGCTGTACGCAGATTGGTGTGAAGCTTTACTTGAGATAGGAGCAAGCGAATGAGATTGGAACAGCAGGATATGAAATCGATCGAAGGGCCTGTCATAGCGCTGGATACGTCGACGGCATCGATGGCAGCAGCGGTTGTTCTAGGCCATAATGTTCTCGGCGAGATACAGTCGTTAGCAGAACGCAACCACTCCGTCCATGTCGTTACGCATCTGAAGCAGCTGCTGGCAAGCTGCGGCGTGAACGAGCAATCGCTGGCCGGCATTGCGGTAGGCAAAGGACCGGGCTCGTATACGGGTATGCGGATCGCCGTGTCCGTCGCCAAGACGCTCGCATGGGTATGGAATAAGCCGCTTGTCGGTGTGTCAAGCCTGGAAGCAGTCGCTTACGGCGCATTACAGCATGGTAGCGAATCATCGCATGCATCGTTGCCTGTTTCCGGCGAGAAGTGGGTGCTCCCAATAATGGACGCAAGGCGCGGACAGGTATACACCGCGGGCTTCCGTATGACTGCAGGTGGCGCTTGGGAGCGATGGGAGAATGATGCTGTTAAGCTTATGCACAATTGGGTGGATGACGTTATTGGGCGGGCAACTGAGGTGACGCAGCAGTCTTCCTCGCCAGTAAGCCAGATATGGCTGGCCGGCGATCTCTCTCAGCACGAAGCGGAAGCAGAACGTCTGCATGAATTAGGAGCGGCGAATGGGATTGAGATCATTAGGCAGCCCTATGTACTAGAAGGGCGCTGGATTGCTTATCTAGGCCAGCAGCTGTTGGCAGCCGGTGTTACTGATGATGTTCACACCTTCGCTCCTAATTATACGCAGCTTACAGAGGCTGAAGTGAAGCTGAAAGCGAAGCAAGCGGAAGAGGGCGTAAAAGGATGAGCGTAGACGTCAATCAATTAGAATTCCGCTTCATGGCGCTTGCCGACATTGCTGCAATTGTGGCGATTGAGGAAGAGGCATTCTCCAGCCCGTGGACGACTGAGGCGTTCACGAATGAGCTGATGAACAATATGTTCGCCAAATATATGGTCATGGAATTAAGCGGTGAAATTATTGGTTACGGCGGCATGTGGATCATTATGGATGAGGCGCATGTGACGAATATTGCCGTGCGCGATGACTACCGCGGACAAGGTCTGGGAGATCTTCTGCTTGGAGAGCTTCAGCGGACGGCAGTGTTTTTTGGCGCTGCCAAAATGACGCTGGAGGTTCGGGTGTCGAACGAAATTGCGCAGCGGCTATACCGAAAGCACGGTTTCGAGCCTTCCGGCATTCGGCCGCGCTACTATTCGGACAACGACGAGGATGCGCTCATTATGTGGGCGGAGCTCGATCGTGAACGGCTGAAGACAGAGGAGCTGTAACAGTGAGTCATCTAGAGAAAAGAACAAGCCTCGGTTCAGAGGATCAGATTATATTAGCCATAGAGACGAGCTGCGATGAGACATCCGTAGCTGTTATTCGTAACGGCAAACATATATTGTCGAATGTCGTATCGAGCCAAATCGACATTCATGAGCGCTTTGGCGGCGTCGTTCCGGAGATTGCTTCCCGTAAGCATGTAGAGTCGATTACTGTCATTATGGAGCAGGCCGTCAAAGAGTCAGGTCTGACGCTAAACGATATTTCGGCGATTGCGGTTACCCAAGGTCCTGGCCTTGTCGGTGCATTGCTCGTTGGAATCGTAGCAGCTAAGACACTTGCGATGGCGCTCGATATTCCGCTTATCGGAACGCATCATATTGCCGGACACATCTACGCCAATGAGCTTGTCGCCGAGATGGTATATCCATGCATGGCGCTTGTCGTATCGGGCGGACATACCGAGCTCGTATTGCTGGAGAGCGAAGGCAGCTTCCGAATGATCGGTCGAACGAGAGATGATGCTGTCGGCGAAGCGTATGATAAGGTGGCGCGAGCTTTGCGGTTGCCGTATCCGGGAGGACCTTATATTGACCGCTTGGCAAGCGAAGCGGAGGAGGCTGTCCCGCTTCCGCGCGCATGGCTTGAAGCAGACAGCTATGACTTTAGCTTCAGCGGCCTCAAGTCCGCCGTTCTTGCTGTCATTAACCAGACGAAGATGAAGGGGCTTGAACTGAACGAAGCAGCGCTTGCCCGCGGCTTCCAAGAGTCCGTCATCGAGGTGTTGGTTACGAAGGCGCTGCGTGCGGTTAAGCAATATGGTGCCAAGCAGCTATTGCTTTGCGGCGGTGTAGCAGCTAATCGCGGGTTGCGAACTTCCTTGCAAGCGAAGTGCGAGGCAGACAATGTCCCGCTTCTTATTCCGCCGTTGCCGCTTTGTACGGATAATGCAGCCATGATCGGCGCGGCTGCGAGCCTTAAGCTGAAGCGCGGCGAATACAGCGACCTTGATCTGAAAGCCGATCCGGGCTTGTCGCTGGAAGCATGGTCGGTGGGAGCTAGCTAGCTCATTTTTTCTCATAACGAAATTGACAGATAACTTGCCGAAGCATATAATAAGCAACAAACCTTCAACAACATATTAACAAACGCAAAGATCAGGATTAGTAAAGTTCATCCGGGATCGCTCGTCAGCCTCTAAGGGCGGCGACAACAGAGAGCTGCGGGGCGGTGCGACGCAGTCGATGGAAACTTGAAACTCACCTGGGAGCGGAACAATGGAAGCGCAGGAACGATGCTTTGCTGCATCGATGTACTCGCGTGTACATCGTTACGGTTAACCTCCGTAATGGGGTGCATGGCGTCAACATCCGGAGTTGACCTATGCTTAAGGTGGATATCCACGCTCGACTAGCAGGTCATGTTGTCGAGGATTGGATGTCAACAAGGGTGGTACCGCGCGGGTTATAATAGCCTGTCGTCTCTTGAATATAGAGATGACAGGCTTTTTTTGATTTCAACAAAATAAAAATTCAACGCAAGGAGCAGGAATAGTAGAACGTAAAGCCGGCAAAGCGCAAGAGAGCTGCGGGGAGGTGCAACGCAGTCGAGGCTTAAGGTTCGAAGCTCGCCTGGGAGCGGAACGTCTGAATAGGATAAAGCGGCATGCGGCTTATCCGAATAGGACGTTACGGCTGGCCGCCGATATCGGGCAACGAGCGGGCTTGGATGCGTACATCCAGCCAATTAGAGTGGTACCACGGCAGCTATTAAGTCTGTCGTCTCTTGTATAGAGACGGCGGGCTTTTTTTTATACCCAAAAATCAACTTTAGGAGGTCATTCTCATGACAAACGAAATGAAAAAAATTCAAATTTTCGATACGACTTTAAGAGACGGCGAGCAATCCCCAGGCGCATCTATAGCACCAGAACGCAAAATCATTATCGCAAGACAATTGGCGAAGCTGGGCATCGACGTCATTGAGCCGGGCTTTCCTGTCGCGAGCCCAGGCGAGTTCGCTGCCGTGCAGCAAATATCGAGGGAGCTGCAGAACGTCGAAATTGCAGGATTTGCCCGTGCCGTAAAAGGAGATATTGACGCTGCGGTTAAGGCAACGCAAGATGCAGCGCGCAGAAGGCTGCATCTGTTCATCTCCTCCTCGGATATCCACCTGAACCATCAGCTGCGCAAGTCGCGCGACGAGGTTGTGCAGATTGCCCGTGAAATGGTCGCTTACGGCAAGCAGTTCGTAGACGAGATCGAATTCTCGGCTATGGACTCAACACGTTCTGGCCGCGATTTCGTTATCCAACTGGTAGAGGCGGTAATTGCCGAAGGAGCCACCATTATCAACTTGCCTGATACGCTTGGTTATGCGATGCCGGATGAAGTAACAGAGCTGTTCCAGGCGGTACGGAGGCAAGCCAGAGGCGGTGAGACTGTTAGATACAGCGCGCATAACCATAATGACCTGGGACTGGCGGTTGCCAACAGTATAGCCGCTATCAAAGGCGGAGCAACGCAAATCGAGGTAACCGTCAACGGGATTGGAGAGCGCGCAGGCAACTGCTCGTTAGAGGAATTGGTGATGGCCATTGAGACGCGTAAGGATGCATTGCAGGCTGAGACTAACATCCAGGTAAAAGAAATTTACGAATCCTCACGGTTGGTCAGCCGCGCAATGAACTTTCCGATTGCCTATAACAAGCCGATTGTCGGCCGCAATGCCTTTCAGCATGAATCGGGCATCCATCAGGACGGTTTGCTGAAAAACCGCAGCACCTATGAAATCATGGAGCCCGAAGCAATGGGGATCTCTCGTAATATGATCATTCTGGGCAAGCATTCCGGGCGTCATGCCATTAAGCATCGGTTATCGGAATATAACATCGTATTGACGGATGTCCAGCTGCAGGATGTGTATGACCGTTTCAAAGAGAAAGCCGATGAACAAAAGATCGTTACGGATGCCGAGCTGATTCGTATTGCCGGCGATCTGACGCAGACACAGCCAGACCCTTACGTGCTAATTGATTTGCAGGTGCAATCGGGCACGCAGCGGTCGCGCACAGCAACGGTAACGATTCGTGAGAATGAAGGAAGCCTGGAGAGCGCTTATATTGCAATTGGTTCAGGGCCGGTCGAGGCTGTTATCCATGCCATTCAACAGGCTATTCCTGTAGCGTCCGAGTTCGAGGACTTGGAGCTGCATTCGTTATCAACAGGTGAGGATGCTTATGGTGAAGCGGTCGTATCCATCGTTCATGAAGGGCAGCGTTTCCGCGGTACATCGATTCACAAAGATATCATATTGGCGGCGGCCCAGGCTTATATCTCGGCATGCAATCAGGCGGTCATGACGACAGGCAGCAGAACGGTCGCACGAAATAAGGAGCAGAAGGCGAACTGACGAGGCGAAGGGGGCGTATAGGCATGAAGGAAGTCATTGATTATTACGATAGGTTTGATGAATGGGGGCGGTTGGAAAGAGAACCACTAGAGCTTCGCATTTATTGGCATTATATGAGCCGCTACCTTCCAGCATCCGGTCATGTTTTTGATAACGGCGCTGGACCGGGACAATATGCGCTTAAGCTGGCTCAGCAAGGTTACGAAGTGACGCTCAATGATCTTACGCCTCGACTCGTGGAGCAAGCCCAACAGAAGGCAAAGGAGTTGGAGGTGCTAGGTAAGTTCAGAGGTTTCCATTCCTTCAATGCAACCGATCTAACCGGACTAGACGATCAGCAATTTGATGCTTCGCTTATGCTCGGTCCCTTATATCACCTTCAGAGGGAAGAGGATCGTTGCCAGGCTGCATCAGAGCTGCATCGCGTTACGCGAAGCGGCGGCTACGTATTCGTTGCGATGATGACGAGAACGAGACATGTTATGACATCGCTACTGTATCCGCATTCTTGGAAGCCGAACGATACGATTGAAGGGATTAGGACTTTTCTTGAAACAGGTGTGTTCAACCATCTTGATCAAGGTCGGTTCACAGGTGCTTACTTCTATAAGCTCGAGGAGATTGAGCCCTTCATGGAGGGGCATGGCTTCCAATGCGTCAAGCTGGTCGGTTCATCAAGCACGGCGGGTCTATTCCAACAAGAACAACTCGATTATTGGCGTAATCAAGGGGATTATGCGTACGATGAGGCTATAAAGCTAATGGCCGAAATGGCGGGAGAACGGAGCGTTCTAGGCCTCTCCCCTCATGTGATGTACATTGGACGGCGGATATAAAAGGATCTTTTCCCAGCGGACAGGGTTATCCACATAGATAAAGTGAATTGTGCATAACCTTGTGAAAGCCTTGGTACAACAACGTTTTCGATCCATTGTAAATGTGGGGTAAACGGGGATAGTTTTTTCACAGCCTTCTTGTGGATAATGTGGATAACGTGGACAATTAAGAAGGGAATTGTTAACAGTTACAGTCGGGCGATATTTTTCGTGAATTTATAATATGTCGAAATAGTCGGTATCGACTGAATTAACTAACAATTTATGCAGATATGTGGATAACTATGTGCATAAGTCTGATGGCGTTGTGTATCCAATTTTGGCCTCCAATTTGCGCATTTGTTGCGGAGCGCAAAATTTTTGCGGAAATTACGAGATAGGTTTTCGGTGAAAAATAGAGATGTATACGTTATCGTAAGAGTATGATTTCTATGAAAACGAGCATCTCAAACTGCGCTTAAGCGTGAATGGAGGCCAATCATAAATGGATACGCAGACAGTCATTCAGGTAAGCTCAATAAGCAAATATTATGGGTCGAACACAGCGGTTGACAATGTATCGTTTCAAGTGAAGAAAGGTGAGCTGTTCGGGATCGTTGGCACGAACGGAGCCGGTAAAACAACGTTGCTCGAAATGTTGATGGGCTTGCGAATGCCTGATTTGGGTACGATTCATGTGCTCGGACGCGATGTTTTGTTTGAGGCGGATTTGCTGAAAGAGGACATTGGCATTCATCTGCAAAGCACGACGTTGATCGATAAAATGAATGTTCGCGAAGCGCTGGAGCTGTTCCAATCCTTTTACAAACGAAAAAATGATCTCGATTTTATTATAAATCAATTCGGTTTAGAGCCTTATGTCGACAAGATGGTCAAGCGTTTATCAGGCGGCTGGAGGCAGCGTACAGCGCTTGCTATTGCACTTGTTAACGATCCTCATATTATATTTCTCGACGAGCCGACGACCGGGCTTGACCCGGCAGCCAAAAGGGATTATTGGTCGCTTCTGCTTGAGCTTAAGCATCAAGGGAAGACCATCGTAGTAGCTTCACATGATATGGAGGAGCTCCAACGCAATTGCAATCGCATTGCCGTCATGCGCAAAGGGGAATTGGTTGCATGCGATAGCCCGCCGGCTCTTATCTCCAACTTGCCGGGTGGAGGAATGACAATGGAGGCCGTATATATGCAGTATGCGGTTGAATATAAGAAAGAACAACAACATCATATTACGGATGACAGCATTAGGGCGCTCAATTTGCTTATGTAAACCTCAAGGAGGGCTTTGCGCACATGGATCATGGCGATCACACCAGTAGTCCGTCAGCCCGCAAGACACAGTTATATCAGAAGAGAATGGAGATGATATCGCGTTTAATGAATCGACCAGATGAGGAGGCGAATGACGAACAAATTAAATTAACAGCCGAAGTTTGCAAAGGGAAGAAGAAGGCAGGCATTAGGGAGCGTCTATCGAAAGCGATTGGGCTTGAAAAATGGTTAAATGTCGTTTATCGTATGTTTACTTAAGAGATTCATAGTATACTTGGTAATAAATTGTATCTCTCGGGGGCAAGCGAATGATGAACGGCAATACGTTAATAGAACAGCATATGCGGGCCTTAATCGGGCAATATTTTACGGCGGAACCGCTGTTGCGTTATGCGCTTCAATTTACGGAGGATAAGCTTAGCGAAACGATTAAGTTCGGTCAGTTGACGCTTCTCCACTATCGCATGTTCGGAGGCGCAGACCCTGTTATCTACCAAGCGGCTGCAGCGGTCGAGCTGTTCATATTAGCGTCTGATATAATCGATGATTTGCAGGATCAGGATGCTCCGGGAAGAAGCTGGATGCAGGTGCCGCGGCCGATTGCGATTCACGTCGCTACTTCCCTGTTGACGTTGTCGCAGCAGGCAATGCAGAGCTGCAAGCTTGACCCGTCCGTGCGACTAGAGCTCGTTGATCTAATGAACAGACAGCTTCTGCAAGCAGCTAATGGACAGATGCTTGATCTGATGGATCATGCTACGGATGAAGAAACGTATTTGGAGACGGTGAAATTGAAGTCCGCCTCGCTGCTGCTGTTCGCTTGTATGACGGGGGTTATTGCTGCAGGAAAGCCCTGGCAGCCGATTGTGGCCGAATATGCAATTGAGATCGGCATTGCCGCACAAATTCGCAATGATCTGCGAGATTTGCTGAGATGGGACGAGAAAAGCGATTTCTTGCAGCGCAAGCGTACGTTATTAACGATGTACATAATAGAGAGTGTAACCGGTGACGATCAATGGATTGCTGATTACTTCGAAGGCTTGCTCAGCAAGCAAGAAGTAGAACGAAGATCAGAGCTGTTCGAAGAGGCATGCGAACGATCGGGAACCCTGTTATACGGGGCAGTCATGAGTCGTATGCACTATAATCGCTTCGAGGAACTGCTGAACTCCATGCAGGAAATAAGTCCTTGGAAAGCTGAGTTTTTGCACATATTGAACGGTGAAATTGCATAAAAACAAATCACGCAAAATCTCTTTCGGTAAATACGAATCATTTTTGCGTTTTCTGTCGAATCTTTTCCTGTTATATTAGAAGTGTGTAATAAAAAATCGATTTTAATAGAGGAACGGAGGAGTTAAAATGTTGAAAGAAACGATTCGTCAGTTGGCAAGCAGTACAGAAAAAATGTCTATGGTTATGGGTGGACAAATGCAATTAGCGGGTGTTTCTGTAGCTGAACAAAAAGCTCTTTTCGGAGAACTGAAAAACAAAAACGATAAAAAAGAAAACTATCGCTTGTCGTTCTGGGTATAAGAAATAAGATATTCTTGTGCAGGCAATGGGGGAAAGAGCATGAAGTCCTACATACCAAATCGAGTCATATTTCTTCTATTCCTGTTGGTTTTAATAACGATATTATCCTACCTAACCATTATTATCGTTCGCGAACCTTTCATAGGCGCAGAAGTTGTAAAAAACGATGACGGACAATTCGTTGTTAAGCTAGTTGAACCTGCCGGACAAGCCGTGTTCAAGGGAATACGTGCCGGAGATCTCATTATGGAGGTTAATGGCGATCCGGCGGGTCAATACAAGAACGTAATTAAGTTCAATTCAATTGAAATGGCCGACACTGTAATCGTTAAGCATTTGGACGGCAATGTTCAGCGCATGACGTTTACCGGCGGCTGGACAGGGGATCACTCCAACTGGGAGCTTCTCATCCAACTCTACATACCGCTTATTTCTTTTTTGCTTTTCTCCGCATTGTCGATATTTCTATATATGAAGCGTAGAAATGATGGCGCGGCGCTTATGCTTATTTTGTTTTTTGTTGTAATAGGCTTAAGCTATTACTCCTCAGCTGCATCCTATCGAAGCGATCGGGTGGGTATCTCTTTTATTTATCTATTGCTGCCTTACGTCTCCATTCTATTTATGTTATTCATGAATAAGTATCTCAGCCGGTTCAAGGTTGTGTTCATAGCCAAGAAACATCTGATCATATTGTCGATAATTGCAGCGGTCATAGCTGCATCCTGCCTCATATACGTATGGACGGATCTGATTTCTCAAGATGCGTTTTTTTATGTGAAAATGTTTTACTTTGGCATCATTTTAGTGGGCAACTTTATTATCGTATTGCAATTAGTACGAAAGTTTTTGTTTTATCGTAATTCTAAACTTATCTCGTTATTTAAGATTACGCTTATGTCTCATCTTGTTGCCTTTACGCCATTTACTACGATGAATTTGCTTCCGCTTTTTGTCGGTGGAGGTCAAATACTGCCTGCAGCTTTCACAGCGCTCTTTCTGTTTGTCCTTCCAATTGTGTATTTTTATTTGTTGACCTCCAATCAACTATTCGATATCGACTTTATCCTAACAAGGTTTAAATATTATACGTTGCTTGCGATTGTGCCCTCGATGGCCATTGCTGCCGCATTGTTGTTTATCGTGAGCAATACTAGCTACCATTCAACATGGAGCAGCGGATTGGTTATGTTTGTCGTTATTTATACCGGTATGACGTTGTTCTTGTACATGAAGGAACAAATTGACCATCGTTATCGTCCCAAGCTGTTCAAAGCGATGTACAGTTATCAAGATAGTCTTGATCGCTTCTCCCGCAAAATTGCTCGTGTAATGAAGCAAGCCGACTTAGAAGAAATCTTGAAGCAGGAGATCAATGAGCTTCTGCCGGTAAGCGGCATTCATTTCTTGCTCGTCGATTACTCGGAAAACGCCGTATATCCAATAGGCGAGACGCCCGAGGAGCTTATTACGGGAGAGTTTTTGTTAGGGGCGTCATACTCTATGCAGGTTGGCGAGTTGATAGATCTTCCTTACGGACTGGGATTAGTTATCGGACGTCAGAGGACTCGCTATCATATTTTGTGGATCGGCATGAAGACGAATCATACGAGATTCAATTCGGATGAGCTGCGTTGGTTGAAGACGATGTCCAACTACGCAAGCATTGTTTTCGAAAATCTGTATTTAATTGAAGGCTTGATCGAGGATTTGGAATCGGAACTTAAGAAGGAGCATAACACTTCTCCTTGGGTACTGCGCCTCTTATTCTGTCTGTCCGAAAACGAGCGTCGGAAGCTTGCCGCCGATCTGCATGACTCCGCGCTGCAGGATCAGCTTCTATGGTATCGCAAGCTGGAAGCGATTATGATGGATCATCCAATGACGGATACGCTCGAGACGGAGCTGCAGGATATTAAGGAAGGCTTGCTCGACGTTATTCATCAAATTCGGGAAACGTGCAATGAGCTTCGTCCTCCTCTTCTGAAGGAAATGGGGGTTATTGAGGCGGTTGAATCCATTATTGAGCTTACGCAGATGCGCGTAAACTTCGCGGTTGATTTCCGAGCGAAGCCATTCGACCGTCCGCTTAATGAAGAGCAGATTACTGCTATTTACAGAATCGTACAAGAGCTACTACGGAATGCGGGCAAGCACTCCAATGCTAAGCTCATTCGGCTTGAGCTGGAAATGAAGCATGACATGATTTATTTCAGATATAAAGATGATGGAATTGGAATGGATGTCAATCAGATGATTGCGACATTCGAGCATATGGGGCTATCCGGCATCAAAGAGAGAGTGACAAGCCTTGAAGGCGACATCACCTTCCATTCGCAGCGGGGAAGAGGCCTCGAAGTAATTATTTTGATACCGGAGAAAATGACCTCTGGGCTGTCGGAAATGGGGATTTCGCGTGATTCGTATCTTATTAGTTGACGACCATCCTTCTGTAGGCGAAGGGACAAAAACGATGATTGAGCAAGACCCCGACATGGAAGTAACGGTCGTTCTCTCAGCGATAGAAGCGCTTGATATGATTCAAACGAAAAGCTTCGACTTGATCTTGTGCGACTTGAACATGCCGGGAATAAGCGGGCTGGAATTAACGAAGCGGTTAATACAGCAGGATGCTGAACGGAAAGTCATTATTTATACCGGTTATGAGATCGGCACGCACTTTAACTTGTTAATCGAGTCAGGGGTATCTGGGTTTATCTCGAAGACGATATCGAGGGAGCAATTACATAATGCGATTCGTTGTGCGATGCGGGGTGACGCGGTCATTCCAATCTCGCTCCTGAAGCAGCTGCGAAGGAACGAGATTAAGCTTGAACGTCCGGAGCTGTCGATCGAGGATGTATCGATTAATGAGAAGGAGCAAACGATCCTGCACGAGGTTGCGACGGGCGTCAGCAATAAGGAGCTTGCCGCAATGCTGCACGTGAGCCAGCGCAACGTTGAATATCAGCTTTCTAAAATATTCGAGAAGCTAAGTGTTCGCTCACGTTCAGAAGCGATCAAAGAGGCGCAACGCTTAGGCTTAATAAGCTTGGAGCAGTATTAAGAAGAAGCCGGTTAGACATGAGTTATTCATGTCCAGCCGGCTTCTTGGTTTGTATGTGGGCTGTGGGTTCAATTATATTCGATAACCATTGCATCGTTTGCTCAGATAATGGATGGCTGAAATGCTGCATGAAACGATTCTACCGTTTCGTAGCTACATATATTTCTCCCATTCCTCATATGCGCTTGCTAGAGCGGTCTTATGCTTCTCAATCTCGGCTTGTATTTCTTGAATGCGAACATAATCGTTAAAAATAGCCGGATCAGCCAGCTTCTCTTCCCATTCAGCGATCTGCTGCTCCTCGGAAGCGATATCTTGCTCGAGCTGTTCAAGCTTCCGCTGGCGGCTTCGCTCTTCTCGCTTTGCTTGCTTGTCTGCCTCATACGAGGTAACGGGAGCATTGTCAATTGCTGCCGATTTG
Organism: Paenibacillus sp. J22P218; assembly: GCF_056269195.1. Classification (NCBI taxonomy): domain Bacteria; kingdom Bacillati; phylum Bacillota; class Bacilli; order Caryophanales; family Paenibacillaceae; genus Paenibacillus; species Paenibacillus sp. J22P218. The sequence goes on along the minus strand of NZ_JBWDNL010000009.1, from coordinate 119,959 downwards.
GAGGCGTTTGTGGCTTGCTTCGCTAACGCTTCAAGGCGAGCTTCCTCGATCTCGGCTTTTTTCTCTATCATATCGTCATAATTTCCTAGGAAATGATCTGTACCGTTCGGATTTAATTCGACAATTCGCTCGGCCATCTTATTTAGGAAGTAACGGTCATGGGAGATGAATAGCAGCGTGCCTTCGTAATCCATAAGCGCTGCTTCAAGCACCTCTTTACTGAACAAGTCCAAATGGTTGGTAGGCTCATCGAGAATAAGCACATTCGCTTGCGCGAGCATAAGCTTGGCTAGCGAAACTCGTGCCTTCTCTCCGCCGCTTAGTGACGAGACCCGCTTCAATACATCTTCACCGCTGAACAGGAAGTTGCCTAGTACAGTGCGAATTCGAGCTTCTTCCATGTGAGAATAGGCGCTCCACACTTCTTCCAAGACGGTGTTACTTCCGTTCAGACGGGTATGCTCTTGATCGTAATAGCCGATCTTCACGTTTGTCCCCCATCGCACGGTACCGCTGGATGGCTCGTTCTGTCCGACAAGAACTTTAAGCAATGTTGATTTGCCGATCCCGTTCGGTCCAATTAAGGCAACCGTTTCGCTGCGGGATAGCTGGAAGGAGACGTTATTGAATAGCGGCTTCGGTTGTCCAGGAAATGTAACGGACAAGCCGCTAACGTCAAGTACGTCCTTGCCGGTCATTCGCTCGATCTCGAAGCTGAAGTGGGCTTTCTTCAAGTCGCCCATCGGCTTGTCGAGGCGATCCATCTTTTCCAGTGCTTTGCGTCTGCTCTGCGCTCGCTTTGTCGTAGAAGCACGTACGATATTTTTTTGTATGAATTGCTCCAACTTGGAAATCTCGTCCTGCTGCTTCTCAAATTGCTTCATATTACTCTCATAATCGGCAGCCTTCAGCTCCATGTAGCGGCTGTAATTGCCTGTATAGCGCTTAGAGACATGCCGCTCGATTTCAATGATAGTCTGGGCGAGCGCATCAAGGAAATAGCGGTCATGAGAGACAACGACGATTGCGCCGGAGTATCCGCGCAGGTAACCCTCAAGCCATGTCAACGTTTCGATGTCCAAGTAGTTCGTTGGTTCATCGAGCATTAGTAGATCAGGTGCTTGCAATAGAATACGGGCAAGCGCGAGCCTCGTCTTCTGTCCGCCGCTTAATGTAGCGATTCGCGTATCAGGCGGAAACTGTCCGAAGCCCATACCGTGCAGTACGCTGTTAATGCGGGTGTTGATCTCGAATCCGCCTTGCTCGCGGAACCAGTCCGAACGCTTCGCATATCTCTCAAGCGTGTCAGCATATCGCTTCTCATCGTCATGCAAGGCAGGATCGGCAATCTTCACTTCGAGATCGCGCAGCTCCTGCTCAGCCTCCAGCAGGTGAGAGAAGACAGCCCTCATCTCGGCTTCGATGGTTCGATCCGTGTTAAGACCGCTATTTTGCGCTAAGTAACCGATTCTGGTTTCTTTCGCCTTATGAATATCACCGGAATCGGGAGTGATCTCGCCGGCAATAATTTTTAATAATGTCGACTTGCCTGCACCGTTGACGCCGACGAGTCCGATACGTTCGCGCTCCAGCACTTGCATTGAAATATTGGATAGTACGACGTCAACGCCGTAGCTCTTCGTTATATTGGATACTTGCAGCAGCATCTTGAAACCTCCAGCCAATAATTGCATCAGAATTTGTTGCTTGCCATCCTCTCTAGTTTACCATAAAAAGGCGCTTCCATTGGCGAAAGTTGTATAAGAGTGGTAAACTAAAATAAATGAAAGCATATGACGGGACATAGAGTAGGTGGTCTGCCCTAATGGAGGATAAGGAACGGAATGGGAAGCAGGCTATCCGCTCGGAAATGACGCGATTACGGAATGGGATAGCCGAGGAGCAGCGGAGAGCTTGGTCACTCGCGGCCAGCGGACACGCAGCGGCGTATTTGGAAGCGAGCTCGGTGGAAGCTTTTATGGCGTATGTATCCTTCCGCAGCGAATTGGATCTTTCATCTCTTATCGAGTGGGGCTGGGAGAAGGGGCTGGAAGTGATCGTTCCCAAGTGTAATACTGCCGATCGCTCCATGACGCTCTATCGACTCAAGAACTGGGATCAATTGAAGCCTGGCGAATATGGCATTATGGAACCGGACCCGCTTGCAGCCGAGGAGCTTAATCCTAAGCGGATGCCGCAGGTTGTTTTTGTACCAGGTATTGCTTTCGATTTGAACGGTGGCAGAATGGGTTACGGAGGCGGCTATTATGATCGGTTCGCTGCGAAGCTATATGATGCTGGGGGAGCTGCTCATCGTGTTCAGTGGATAGGAGCCTCGTTCGAAGCCCAATTGGTAGAGGAATTGATGCTTGAGCCGCATGATATTCGTATGAATGGAATATTGACGCAGCGTCAGCTATATTTGACAATATAGGAAGCAGAAGAGTATGGATAGAAGGAGCGAATAGTGGTGGAGCTGACTCACTTTAACGAACAAGGCCGCGCGCGCATGGTGGATATATCGGATAAGGAAGTTACGGCTCGCTCGGCAACAGCAAGTACGCTGGTGAAGATGAATCCGGACACATTATCGCGCATCAAGGCAGGAACAATCGGCAAAGGCGATGTCCTTGCTGTTGCTCAGGTGGCAGCGGTTATGGCTGCTAAGAAAACATCAGACTGGATACCGATGTGTCATCCAATTCCTCTAACAGGCGTGAATATTGTATTCACTGATAATGGATCGGATGAGCTTTATATAGAAGGAACAGTTAAGACGACAGGTAAGACAGGCGTTGAGATGGAGGCACTAACTGCAGTATCTGCGGCTGCGCTGACGGTGTACGATATGTGCAAAGCACTGCAGAAGGATATGATAATCGGGCCGACACAGCTCGTTGCGAAGAGCGGCGGCAAGAGCGGCGATTACCGAATATCAACAAACCTGTAATCGGACTTGGGATGGGAGGAATGGCAGATGCGTTGGAAAGTAGCCATACTGACGGCAAGCGACAAAGGCTCGCGCGGGGAACGCGAGGATACGAGCGCACAAGTGATTCGCGAACTTATCGAAGAAGAGCTTGGCGGGGAAATCGTCGATTATCGAATCGTTCCAGATGAGCAGGATGAGATTATGGCCGCTATTATCGAAATGACGGAATATTTCCATGCGGATCTCGTGCTTACGACAGGCGGTACTGGCCTTGCCGCAAGAGATATTACGCCGGAGGCGACGATGAAGGTGATCGATCGTGTCGTGCCGGGACTTGCTGAAGCTATGCGAATGGGCGCTTTGCAGAAGACGAGACGTGCGATGCTCTCGCGAGGTGTATGCGGCATTCGCGGCAACTCGTTAATCGTTAACTTGCCTGGCAGCCCGAAGGGTGTACATGAGAGTTTGATGGCGATTATGGATCAATTGCCGCATGCGTTGGACATTTTGTCGGGAAGACTTGGTGATCATAGAGCATGAGCAACACGAACGATAGCTCGGAAATAACGACTTTATCTACATCATTGGTTCAATCGACGAGGCTGAGGGAAGTGTCGGTGTACGATGCGATCGGCCTTCGACTTGCGCATGATCTAACGCAGATTATCCCTGGCCAGTTCAAGGGAAGGTTATTCAAGAAAGGCCATTTGGTGACGGAAGCTGATATTCCTAAGCTGCTCGACATTGGCAAAGAGCATATTTACATCATGGAGCTTGGCGATAATGATCTCCATGAGGATGATGCTGCTATACGGATGGCCAAAGCGCTTTACGGTGAAGGAATAGTACTTAATGAGCCGCATGAGGGCAAGGTCAGCATGAAGGCGAGCGCTCAGGGACTTGTTCATATTGATCGTTCAATTGTGGATGCTATTAATCGTCTTGGCGAAATCGCGCTGGCTACGGTGAAGACGAATACGATTGCTGAGCCAGGCAGGCAGTTGGCGGCAACGAGAGCGATTCCACTGTATGTTCCGAAAGCGAAGGTGGAGGAAGTCGAACGATTGGCTGAAGAATATCGGGCAACACATGATGGCGCCGCGCCCATCCGTGTGCGTCCGCTTCGTTCATTAAAGGCGGGATTGCTTACGACGGGCGGAGAAGTGTTCAGTGGACGAATCGAGGACAAATTCGGTCCAGCCGTTAAGAGCAAGCTGGAAGCACTCGGATCAGAAGTCGCAGAACAGCGCTTCGCCCCTGATGATCGACAAATAATTGTCAAGGAAATACACTACTTGCTGGGCAAGCGGTATGATATGATACTAGTAACAGGCGGAATGTCGGTTGATCCAGATGATCGAACGCCAGGCGCGATTAAGGAAGCCGGTGCTCACATTGTCAGCTACGGGACGCCGATGCTGCCAGGCTCTATGCTATTGATCGGCTATTTGGACGGCGTGCCGATTATGGGACTGCCAGGCTGCGTTATGCATGATCCATATACATCATTCGATGTACTGCTGCCTCGTATTCTCGCTGGAGATACGATTGTGCAGGACGACATTGTAGATATGGGGTACGGAGGGCTATACGGCTGTTAAAGCGAGCCTCGCATTGTTTTGCCATACAGGGTAATAATTGTGAGATCGCAACTGCTAATTACGTTATTGTATAGGAGGTTTTTGGAATGTCAGGCATAGGTGCAACAGGTATTATATTGCTCGTTCTTGTCGCATTGCTGCTGTTCGGTCCTAACAAGCTGCCAGAGCTTGGACGGGCATTCGGACGGACGCTGCGCGAGTTCAAGGCAGGAGCAAAGGACATCATGGAAGACGATGATCGCAAGGACAAGGATACGAATCGTGTTGAAGTGAATCGGGTAGACAATTTGGAGAAGAACAATAAGCGGCTTCCGGACTGACCGGGCCCGCTTTTTTGTTGAAATATGAAATTAGATAAGCATGATCTAGGCAGTTCTTGCGGAATGGAGGATAAAGCAGATGGGATCGGATCAAAACAGCTCGTCGGAGCAAAAGTCGCGCAAGCAGATTATTCGTGAAGAAGGGCTCATGCCGCTGCTTGGACATCTCGGCGAACTGCGCAAACGAATCGTATACATACTGATTGCCCTTACGTTAGGACTTGTTGTAGGACTGCTGCTGGCTCAACGGGTCTATAACTTTCTAATGAGCCAAAAGCCTGCGAATACGATATCGCTTCATACGTTCTCGTTATGGGACGGTATCGGCATGTACATGAAGTTTGCTTTCGTCATAGCGTTAATCATTGCGTTGCCGATCATTGCTTATCAGCTATGGGCATTCGTGAAGCCAGCGCTGCATGAGCATGAGCAGAGATCGACCTTAAAATATGTGCCGTTCGCGCTCATTATGTTTTTGATCGGACTCGCCTTTTCGTACTTTGTTGTATTTCCGCTCGCCTTCAACTTTACAAGAAGCGTATCGGAGCATTTGAACCTGGAAGAAACATATGGCATTGCTCAATACTTTACGTTTATGTTCAATATTCTAATACCGATTTCGTTACTGTTCGAGCTGCCGCTCGTTATTATGTTCCTCACAGCGATTAGGCTGCTCAATCCGAAGCGGCTGCGCAAGATGCGCCGCGTCGCTTACTTTATTATGATCTTCATTGGCGTAACGGTGACGCCGCCGGATTTCATTTCGGACGTTTTGGTCGCCATACCGTTAATATTGCTGTATGAAGTCAGCGTTATTCTGTCAGGCTTTGTGTATCGCAAGCAGCAGGATAAGGATGCAAGATGGGAAGCGGAGTTTGGACAAGGTTAGCAATGATGCCAAAGGGAAGAAGAAGGTGACCAAACCTTCTTCTTTTTTTATTGTTGACAGAAAATAGATCCGGCAGTATTATTTAAACAGTTGTTTAAAACGAATGTTTAACATAGACAGAGGAGTGGATAGGAATGGGTACAGCAATAAAGGCATTTATGAAACGGCCGACGACGATCGTTGGTATTGTCACAGCTTTGATGTTTCAAATTATTTTTTCGGTTATTTGGATGACGGGCTATAACGGTGTAACGGATCGCGTGGATCAGCTTCGTATTGCGGTTGTTAACGAGGATACGCAGTTCGGACAGCAGATTGCCGCTAATTTGGTGAAGGAGCTGCCGTTCGACATGGTACAGCTCGATAATCTCGATGAAGCCAAGGAACAGCTTGACGCACGCGATCTTCAAATGATTGTGTACGTTCCAGCGGACTTCTCGCAGAAAGCTTCTGCGCAAGGCGAGCAGGCTTCGGTGCAATATTTGCTAAATGAGTCGAATCCGGCTCTAATTAAAAGCATTATGAGCGGCGCGGCTGCGCAGATCACTTCGGAGGTCAACACGCAAGCCGTGACGGCAGGACTGCAAAATGTACTAGGAAGCTTGAACATGCCGCAAGAGCAAGCTACGGCTGCAGCAGCGAGCTTGTCACAACGCGTCGTATCCGATATTCAATCGACGAATGTGGTACAAGGGATGAACAATCAGATGGTTCCGATGATGATGGTTCTTGCATCATACGTGGGGGCGATGATTATGGGGATGAATTTAGAGCAATCCTCGATGGCCGTAAGCGGCCAACTAAGCAGATGGAAACGTTTCGGCGCGCGCAGCATCATTAATATTGCGGCTGCATTCTTCGTATCTCTCGTAGGCGCTTCTCTACTAGTCGCTCTTGGGGGGCAGATCGAACAAGGTTTCCTGCTGCTATGGCTGTTCGAGTTCGTATTCCTGCTTACCTTCATGTTCGTGTCCCAAATGTTCCTGTACTTGTTCGGAATGGCCGGCATGCTGTTCAACATTATGCTGCTATCGGCACAGCTTGTATCGTCCGGAGCGATCGTTCCGCGGGAGCTGCTATCTGATTTCTATACGGGCTTGGGCAGTGCGCTGCCGGCTACTTACGCAGTCGATGGCAATATGAATTTGCTCTTCGGCGGCCCGGCGGTCGGTTCAGATATTATTAGCTTGCTCATTATCGCTGTCATTGCCGCTGCTATCAGCGTCTTCGCGGTAGCCGTTAAACGCCGCCAGCCTGCAACGCAGCCGACGGCAGCTATCGCAAGCCACAAATAATAATTTGCAAAAGAACAGATTTGACGGAGGAACGCCATGTCAAACTTGGATAGCGATATAAAAGTAAGAATCTTGCATGCAGCCAAGAAGCTGTTCGCCGAGAACGGCTTCGAGGGTACGTCAGTGAGGCAAATCTGCGAAGCGGCTGGCGCTAATGTAGCGCTTGTATCGTATCATTTTGGAGGCAAGGAGAATGTGTTCGCTGCCTTGTTCGAAAATTTTTTTCCTAATGATAAAATACGCATCTTGCAGGCCGAGCAGATCGAACCGGTCGCCGGCGTCCGACTGCTTATCCGTGAGGTAACGCTCTACCGCCGGGCCGAGCCCGAGCTCATCCGCATTGTTCAACAGGAGATTGTACTCAACACGCCAAGGATCAAGAAGATTCGTGAGCATGTGATGCCGATGTGGGAACAGTTGCGCATTTGGTTAGAGCAGGGCCGTGAACAAGGCAAGTTCGAATTCCGTTCATTGGATACCGTGCTCATGTCGATTGTCGGTACGCTTCTATTTCACCGCGATAATGAGTATTGGACAGTGCTGCAGGGTCAAGAACGAGACTCTATAGAGATGATGATTGAAGATATGACAGCATTCATTATTAACGGATTGCAATGCCGCTCGGAATAGTACGTTGTCACAATGGAAGCCGCAGACGATGAATACATCGTGATGCGGCTTTTATTCGCTGCAATCCAATTTTGGTAGAGTAGATGGATCGTCGATTAATAGGAAATAGAGTATAATTTACCACATAACAACTTATTCGTACTTAGGCGTGCAGACATAGAGAGAGCAAGGTGATTACCATGTTAAACCAGGCTGAAAGGAGAGTCGGGTATAGGATGCGAAGCGGCAAAACGATTCACGATGAGGTGGAGGACCGGGATTATTGGCTGGAGCAGCTTGATGCGATTGGAGGCCCTGTGCTGGAGGCGCTGGCAGAACGTCGATTAAAGCTGGCTATGCCGATTGAAACGAGCAGCGGAACGGCGGAATCCGCGGTAGAAAGGAGCAAGTACTCGCATTTGGAGGCGTTCGGCCGATTGCTGTCGGGTATCGCGCCATGGCTGGAGAACGGCGAGCGATACGGAGCGGAAGGAGAGCTGCGTGAACGTTATGCGGAGCTGTCCCGGGCCGGCTTGGATGCAGCAACCGATCCGTTATCGCCCGACTACATGAATTTCGGGGACGGCTTGCAGCCGATCGTCGATGCGGCATTCGTTGCGCAAGCTCTGCTTCGTTCGCCGAAGGAGTTGCTAGGGGCGCTTGAGCCGAGGGTGAAAGATAATGTCGTTCATGCGCTTAAGCTGACCCGATCGAGAAAGCCTGTGTTCAGCAACTGGCTGTTATTCGCGGCTACCATTGAATCAGCGTTATATGCGCTCGGCGAAACCGATTGGGATCATATGCGCGTCGATTACGCGTTGAAGCAGCATGAGCAATGGTATCTAGGCGACGGCGTATATGGAGACGGGCCTGAGTTCCACTTTGATTATTACAATAGCTTCGTCATTCAGCCGATGCTTGTCGATGTATTGGCAGCAGTAGGGGATACGTATGAAGAATGGAGCTCGATGAGGGAAGCGGTTCATACACGGGCACGTCGATTCGCGGAAGTACAGGAGCGTCTAATCGCGCCGGACGGCACGTATCCGCCGATCGGCAGATCGCTTGCTTATCGGTTCGGTGCATTCCAAAGTCTAGCACATAGTGCGCTGCGTGATGATCTGCCTGCCGGACTCGCTCCAGCTGGGGTGCGCAGTGCGTTAACAGCCGTAATTCGGCGTACGCTTGAGCTGCCGGGCAACTTCTCGGAGGAAGGCTGGTTGACCATCGGCTTCTGCGGGCATCAGCCTAGTGTTGGCGAGCATTATATATCCACCGGCAGCGTTTATTTGTGCGCTGCTGTATTTCTCCCGCTTGGCCTGCCTGCCGTTCATCCGTTCTGGAGCGGTGCAGCCCAGGACTGGACGTCGAGAAAGGCGTGGTCTGGCATGTCTTTTCCAATCGATAAAGCAATCAAATAATGTGCACATGAATTGTACGTGATTAGGATAAGCTAACAAGTAGGCTTTGCGACCATGTCCGTACATAATCAGTACTTATGAATTTATCGCAAAATAGTCCCAAGCACTTGAAATCAGACCTGAAAATGAGTATGATAAAATGGATTGTTAGCACTTCATGCTTACGAGTGCTAACGAAATACCAATAAGCGACAAATTTAGAAGGAGGCTATTTTCAATGATTAAACCTTTGGGTGAACGCGTATTGATCGAACCGATCGCGAAGGAAGAAACGACTGCTAGCGGAATCGTATTGCCGGATTCGGCAAAAGAGAAGCCGCAAGAAGGCAAAGTGGTGGCAGTTGGCAGCGGCACGCTTAAGGACGGCGTTCGCGTTGCATTGGAAGTTAAAGAAGGCGATCGCGTTCTGTTCTCCAAATATGCAGGAACAGAAATCAAATACGAAGGCAAAGAGTATTTGATTATGAAAGAAAGCGACATTCACGCTATTTTTGGATAAGCTGCCCGTCACTTATTCGGGTCACATAGAACGCTAGACAGTAAGAGGCAACACTACTTAAACCTATTTCTAGGAGGTCAAGACAATCATGGCTAAAGAAATTAAATTTAGTGAAGACGCACGCCGCGCTATGCTTCGCGGGGTTGACGCGCTTGCGAATGCGGTTAAAGTAACGCTCGGTCCTAAAGGCCGCAACGTTGTATTGGAGAAAAAATTCGGCAGCCCGCTCATCACGAATGACGGCGTGTCCATTGCCAAAGAAATCGAGCTGGAAGACGCGTTCGAGAACATGGGCGCTCAACTGGTTAAAGAAGTAGCAACAAAAACAAATGACGTGGCAGGCGACGGTACAACTACGGCGACTGTTCTTGCACAAGCGATGATTCGCGAAGGTTTGAAAAACGTTACAGCCGGCGCTAACCCTATGGTTATCCGCAAAGGCATCGAGAAAGCCGTTAAAGCTGCTGTTGAAGAGCTGAAAGCAATCTCGAAACCAATCGAAGGCAAACAATCGATCGCACAAGTTGCTTCGATCTCCTCTGCTGACGAAGAAGTTGGCCAACTGATCGCGGAAGCGATGGAGAAAGTCGGCAACGACGGCGTTATTACAGTAGAAGAGTCGAAAGGCTTCGTAACGGAGCTTGAAGTGGTTGAAGGCATGCAGTTCGACCGCGGTTACGTTTCCCCTTACATGATTACGGATACGGACAAAATGGAAGCGATTCTTGATAACCCGTACATCCTGATCACCGACAAAAAAATCACGAACATTCAAGAGATCCTTCCGGTTCTTGAGAAAGTCGTTCAATCCGGCAAACAATTGCTGATCATTGCTGAAGACGTAGAAGGCGAAGCGCAAGCTACGCTTATCGTCAACAAACTTCGCGGCACGTTCACATGCGTAGCGGTTAAAGCTCCTGGTTTCGGCGACCGCCGCAAAGCGATGCTGCAAGATATCGCGGCTCTTACTGGCGCGCAAGTGATTACGGAAGAGCTTGGCCTTGAGCTGAAATCGACGACTGTCGACCAACTCGGTTCCGCTCGTCAAATCCGCATCACAAAAGAAAACACGATCATCGTTGACGGCTCGGGCAACTCGGCTGACATTCAAGCTCGCGTGAACCAAATCCGCGCTCAACTGGAAGAAACGACTTCCGACTTCGACCGTGAGAAACTGCAAGAGCGTCTTGCTAAGCTTGCTGGCGGCGTAGCGGTAATCAAAGTTGGCGCAGCTACTGAAACAGAATTGAAAGAGCGCAAGCTTCGCATCGAAGATGCTCTGAACTCCACACGCGCAGCTGTGGAAGAAGGTATCGTATCGGGCGGCGGTACAGCTCTCGTGAACGTATACAAAGCGGTTGCCGCTGTCAAAGCAGACGGCGACGAGCAAACAGGCGTTAACATCGTGCTTCGTTCCCTTGAGGAGCCAATCCGCACGATCGCAGCGAACGCAGGCCAAGAAGGCTCCGTTATCGTTGAGCGTCTGAAAAACGAAGCAATCGGCGTAGGCTACAACGCAGCTACCGGCGCATGGGTGAACATGTTCGAAGCAGGTATCGTTGACCCTGCTAAAGTAACGCGTTCCGCGCTGCAAAACGCAGCTTCCGTTGCGGCTATGTTCTTGACGACTGAAGCGGTTGTCGCTGACAAACCTGAGCCTAAGGGTGCAGGCGGCGGCATGCCAGACATGGGCGGCATGGGCGGTATGGGCGGCATGATGTGATGAAATCATTATCGAAGTAATTCGATGATGAGCGACCGCGTTTAAGCGGTAGATTTCATCGCCGATGGAGCAAAGTGCGCTCCATGCGGTAATAAGGGATTAATCCCTTATACATCAAGGGTTTTTCGTAAGGAAAACCTCTAAATGGTAACACAAAAGAAGCCTCGTAAGTTCTTTGAACTTGCGGGGCCTCTTTTTTTTGTAAAAATATAAGGAAGTATAAAATTTTTATTTATACAGTGCTTATATTTCATCCGCGAAACGACAGCTTACGCCGCCAAAGGACGGCGATAGCCGTTTACGCTTGTTGGAGGAAGTGTCGTATTTTAAAACCTAGGTCTCTGATGGGTATGATTCAATCTAATTCTTGCTCTAATACAGGAAGTACTAGATGACGTACTTCATCAGTAGATCGGGTATCCATTAATTGGTTTCTTAGCTCGCCTGCGCCTCTAAACCCGCGAACATAGATTTTGAAAAAGCGAAGAAGCGGTTTAAATGAACGCGGTGAGGTTTCTGTTGAATATTTATCGTGAAGATCTAACTGTAAAAGCAGTAGATTGAGAAACTCCTTCGCGCTATGTTCTTTAGGTTCTTTTTCAAAAGCAAATGGATTGGTGAAGATGCCGCGGCCAATCATGACGCCATCAACGCCGTATTGTTCAACTAATTTCAATCCTGTTGCACGGTCAGGAATATCTCCATTTATCGTTAATAACGTATTAGGAGCTATTTCATCGCGTAATTTTTTGATTTCAGGGATAAGTTCCCAGTGCGCCTCTACCTTACTCATTTCTTTCTTTGTCCGAAGGTGGATGGATAGATTCGCAATATCTTGTTTCAATATATGTGATAACCAATCGCGCCACTCTTCAATCTCAAAGTATCCCAATCTTGTTTTAACACTAACGGGTAATCCGCCTGCTTTGGCTGCTTGAATAATTTCTGCCGCAAGTTCAGGATGTTGGATTAAACCAGCACCTTTTCCATTGGATGCGACGTTTTGTACGGGGCACCCCATGTTTAAATCGATACCACGAAAACCAAGCTTTTTCATATCGATACTCATCTGTTCAAACAATGCGGGCTTATTGCCCCAAATATGAGCGACGATCGGCTGCTCATCTTCTGTGAACGTTAGCCGACCACGAGTACTGTCTATTCCTACGGGGTGACAATAACTTTCTGTACTTGTGAATTCCGTGAAAAATACGTCAGGTTTTGCAGCTTCGCTAATGACGTGACGAAATACCACATCTGTGACATCTTCCATTGGCGCTAATATAAAAAACGGCCTCGGTAAATCAAGCCAAAAATTGTGTTCGTTACTCATATAATCTCCTTTTGTTGCAACATATAATGGTGATTTGCTTATTGTAAAGTCCTTTACCCATCATACATAGTATCATTTTTTTACGTTTGATGCACAGAATCATATTGTTCAATAATAAAAATTCCAATTGACTACGTAATACGTTGCGATTCATTATTGTAATAGGGATAGCACAAAAGTTGCCAAGATAGGAAGGTCGCGATGGAACCGAATATTTTCCGCTATGCGACGAAAGAGCTGTCGCAGGATGCTTTCTTATGTTGGCTGTTCGGCCATGCGAGTATGGAAGAAGATCGTGCGCCTAAACGGATCGCGAGAAGGCTATTGGATGTTATGATAGACAGCTATAACGGCTTGCACCGAGAGCCCTTCATCGCCGAGCAATGGGATCATTACAACGTTGGCATTCAGCAGCAGGTCCAGCAGATCGATATTTTGCTGACCTTTACTTCCAAAGTGAGCGGCCACCAATTTCATGTCATGATTGAGGATAAGACGCGAAGCGGCGAACATGGCGACAAGCAGCCGGAGCGCTATGAATTAAAGCTGAGGGAGCAAAATCCGGAGATGGCCGTTTTGCCGGTCTTCTTCAAATCAGGCTATATGACGCCGGCTAAGCTTGAGGAGTTGCGTGAACGAAGGATTGTGACGATCACTTACGAACAGATTCATGCTGCTTTTGAGCCTGATATCGATCCAGGCAATGTCATTTTGCAGTCTTGGTGGGACTATTTTTTGGAAGCCTATTATAAGCCGATTAATGCCGCATTGTCAGTCCCGCTTGAAGAGGCTCTTGCCGATTTGCATGAATGGGGCCAGGATCAGACGGAGAAAGAGATTATTTTCGACCGATTGACTGACTATCTTTTCCGGGGAGAAGCTCTCCCTTACATTAGCCGTCGGAATGTAGAGAACGGGAAAGCGCAAATCTTATATGAATTTATTTTTCACCTGTCGTATTGGCATATGGCGTACAAAGAGCTTGAGATTAACCTCTATTTCTCTTGGTACAAGGATCTTACTTTCGAAATGAAGACGATCCCCGTTCCTTACGTCGGAAAAAACAAAATGTCGGAGACGCGTTTGAACCGTTACTTGGACGAGCAGCAAGCAATCAGGAGCGGAATGGCATGGCCATCCCTTTGGAGCGAAAGTTGTTCCCACCTTCAAATAGGCAGATACAAGCATGGACCAAGGCTTCATACGCTAGATCTAGAAGGGCTGAAACAAAGACTGTTGTCCGATATGGCATTCATAGCGGCGCAGTTCAACTAAATAGAAGCGAATACGCTAACTTAGAAGGAGTGCAGATGAGATGATCGATGTGGAAAAACAGGACAAACTGGTATTGAAAGCCTATCAGCTATATAAGAGCAATACGAAGCCGGATGTAGAAGAACTGGCGAATGTGACGCTGACGAAGCTTCGTAGTGAGATCGACGAATGGGATGGATCGATTGAGAACATGACGTTCTATAGCGATTACCTGGTTAGTAAAGAGATGGCGGCAGTCTCATCTACGGGAATGGCACAAGCAGCTGTCAACACAAATGACTTTATAGCCGTTATGGCACAACCCGCACAACAAGCTTTGTTTCAAGAGCTGTTGCTCGTTCGTAAATATAATAAAATCATTTCCGAGCGATTGGCAGGCCCGATCGCTGATGTTAGATTCATCTATCGAACGCTTAATTTGAACGCGTTCGCAAGCGGTCAGCCTAAACAATACGTGAACAGATTCGTTGTATCTGTATTTACCGAATGTATGACGACGATAGCCAAAGAAAAGCAGCTAAAAGATACTGCAAACTTGTAGGCAAGAATCCAAACGGTGTATCAAACGAGAGGCTGCAAATACAGGTTCGAACGCTTGTCGATGAGTCGCTTGAACGCCTTCAGTTGGATGAGAACTGGAATCTGTTCAATCGAGCTGTCATAGGTTATTATCTGCTAGATGCCGCTAAGGAGCTTGGGCTTAGATAACTAGGCATGCTAACTGCCCCAGGTGAAGCAACTTGACTTTCGCAGCACCCGTTCATACACTTACTTAAGTAAATGAAATAAGTTAGCGGGTGCGCAGCGGCAATGAAAATAGATAAAAGCGTTATTAATACGATGAACAAGAGAAATGTACTGTTGGCGATTCGGGCATCGGGACAAATATTCAAGGCGGAAATTGCCCGCAGTACAGGGCTTAGCATTCCAACCGTTATGAAGATAACAGATGAATTGATCGCACGAGGACTCGTGAGAGAGACCGGCAAAGGGGAGAGCAGCGGAGGTAAGCCTCCCCAACTGCTGGAGTTCGTTCAGGATCGCCATTATGTAGTCGGCGTCGACATTGGAACGACGAATATTTTATCCATTCTTATGGATATGTCGGCGAACATTGTGTATAAGCACTCGGTGCCGACTATGGTAAACGATTCACCTGAAGTCATTATTGATCGTATCTCGGCTTCCATCGAGACGGTCATCGCTCAATCAGGGGTTGAGCAGGAATGCCTGCTCGGCATTGGACTTGGCATGCCTGGACTGCTTGATAAGGAGAATGGCAAGGTACTGTTCTCGCCCGACTTCCATTGGGAGGGGGTAGAGCTGCTGTCCGCGCTTAAAGCTCGATTTGAGATGCCGATGGTCGTTCATAATGTGACTCATTCCATGGCTATGGCTCAGAAATGGTTTGGCTATGGACGCGACGACGTTAATAGCTTCATTTGCGTTAATCTAGGACATGGCATCGGTTCGGCTTTGTTCCTTGACGGTGAACTGTTCAGTGGAGGTTCGGGCAGCGCAGGTGAACTAGGGCATATGACGATGGAAAAGGACGGTCCCATATGCGTATGCGGCAACCCTGGATGTCTAGAAGCTCTTGCATCGGGCGATGCCATCGCGAGACGCGCTCGAGCGGAGCTCGGCATTCTGGACGATGCGACTATTCGGAAGAAAGCCGATGAAGGCGGGCTGGAAGCGAAGGACGTTTTCGAGGCTGCAGGCCGTCAGAACGAGGCGGCGCAGCGAATCATAGGAGATGCTGCAGAATATATCGGTCTCGCGCTTGCGAAAGTGATTAACCTGCTCGATCCGGAAATGATCGTCCTTGAAGGAGGGCTGTCACGGGCAGGATCAAGCTTTATAACCGCTATACATGATAACGCCCAGCGCTACCAAATGAAATATGCCGGCCGCAATACGAGGATTGTTGTGTCTGAGCTTGCAGAGCAATCCGCGGCGATCGGTTCAGCTACTTTCCTTATCAAACGGTTGTTTGATGTTGGGGGAGATCAGACCTTACTGTAAGCCTGTGTATGCCCCTCTCCGAGGGGCTTATTTATTTGATTGACACTTAGTGGAGTCGACCTATATACTTACTTAGTAAAGTTAAGTAAGTATAAGGGCGGTTTATTTTAATAACTAATAAAGGTGGCTATTCGCATGCAATATCGAGCGTTAGGGAATACAGGCTTGAAGGTGTCGGCACTTAGTTTTGGAGCTTCTTCGCTCGGTTCCGTCTTCAAGAACATTGATGAAAAGGAAGGCATTCGTACCGTCCATGAGGCGCTCGATCAAGGCATTAATCTCATTGACGTCTCGCCTTACTATGGGCTGACGAAAGCGGAGACCGTGCTGGGCAAAGCGCTGCAGACCGTGCAGCGGGACCGCTTCATACTGTCGACGAAGGCGGGACGCTACGGGGAGAATGAATTCGATTTCTCGGCAGATCGAATCTTCCGTAGCGTGGAAGAAAGTCTTGCAAGATTGAATGCGGATTATATCGATATTCTACATCTACATGACATTGAATTCGGCAATCTAGACCAAATCATAGAGGAAAGCATACCGGCGTTGCAGAAGTTAAAGGAACAAGGAAAAATTCGGTTTACCGGCATCACGGGATTCCCGCTCCGTATCTTCCGTTCCGTGCTTGAGCAGACGCAAGTGGACGCTATTATCTCGTACTGCCACTACAGCTTGAACAATAACCGTCTAACGGAGCTTTTACCGCTATTGCAAGAAAAAGGAGTAGGGCTTATCAATGCGTCGCCAATCTCAATGGGACTGTTAAGCAAGCAAGGACCTCCCGATTGGCATCCGGCAACCGAAGAAATCAAACGCGCCTGCATAGCTGCAGCGCAGCTATGCCAGGAACGAGCCAAGGACTTGTCCAAGCTGGCCATCCAGTATGCGATCGCTAATCCGGCCATTCCGACGACGCTCGTCGGTACAGCGAACCCGGCCAATATCGTCAAAAATGTATCGTGGGTGAACGAACCGATTGATCTGGATCTGTTCCAGGACGTGCAGCAGCTTCTAAGACCTATTCATAACCTTTCTTGGTAAGCATAAGAGTTAAAATAATGAATAACAAAGAAGGTGAAACGTATGCGAATCGACTCGCATCAGCATTTTATCGATTATCGGCCTGAGGATTATCCGTGGATCGGCGAGCAAGAAAGCATTTTGAAGCAAAAATTTCTGCCCACGGATCTTAGGCCGCTGCTGGATTCCATAACATTCGATGGGGCTATTGCGGTGCAAGCGAGGCAGATGCTGGAAGAGACGGAGTGGCTTCTCACGCTGGCGGATCAGTATGACTTTATTAAAGGCGTTGTCGGCTGGGTAGAGCTATGCTCGTCTGATGTTCGTCAGCAGCTCGAAGCATTCAGCAAGAACCCGAAACTAAGAGGAGTCAGGCATGTTATTCATGACGAACCGGACGATGATTTTATGCTGCGAGATGACTTCTTGCGCGGATTGTCGATTTTAAAGGAGTATGGTTTGACATATGACTTGTTGATCTTCGAGAAGCATTTGCCGAATGCGATCCGTTTAGTAGAGCGATTTCCGGAGCAGCCATTCGTTGTTGATCATTTAGCAAAGCCTCGAATTAGCATTGGATCGATAGTAGAGTGGAGGCGGAACATACAGGCGTTGGCAGCCAACGACAACGTATATTGCAAGCTGTCGGGCATGGTAACGGAAGCGGATATGTCGGTATGGAATCCGGAGCAGTTCAAGCCGTATTTGGACGTCGTATTCGAAGCATTCGGGCCTGAGCGGCTTATGATTGGATCGGATTGGCCAGTTAGTCTGCTTAGCCGCGATTATCAATCTGTTATGAATATCGTGATTCACTATGCGGATCAATTGTCGGCCGAGGATAGGGAAAAGGTGCTTGGCGGCAACTGCGCGCGATTCTATGGAATTGTATAGGGTTGTATCGGTCATTTGTTGACAAGGTAGGTTCGCCATACTACAATGGCATCAATTGAAAGGATGTTCGAAGATGGACACTAGTCGCTTGAACACTGTGAAACGTTATCCAACACGCTGCTCCGGACAAATGACAAACGATGAACGTTGTGCGGAGCTTAATCGGGAAGCGTAATCGCTTACGCTTCCCTTCTATCATCGGCAGATCGCATGTATGGAAAAAAAGCGTATGGTCATACGCTTCTTTCGTGATGCTCTCTGCCGGTATGTAGGATTAAGAAGCTGCTGACGTTTTTGTCGGCAGCTTCTTTGCGTGTAAATATGACATTTTAACAGGAGTGTTCACACTATGCATATCGATAACAACATAAATGATAAAGGCTGGCAGCGAAAAATAACGTTGTTCCTGACCGCTCAGACAATTTCCTTATTCGGTTCTTCCATGGTTCAATTCGCGATTATTTGGTATATCACTTTGCATACGTCCTCGGGAACCATGCTTATGATTTCCACGGTGTGCGGCTTCTTGCCCCAGATTCTCATCTCGCTGTTCGCGGGAGTGTGGATCGACAGCTATAACCGCAAAACGATGATTATGTTGGCTGATGGTTTAATTGCCATCGCGACACTCCTACTAGCGTTACTGTTTATGGCAGGATATAACGATATCGCGCTGCTTTATCCGGTACTGCTTATTCGCTCGTTTGGCACGGGTATTCAGACACCGGCCGTTCAAGCGATCATTCCGCAGATTGTGCCTAAGGATCGGCTCATGCGGGTAAGCGGCATCAACAGCAGCATATCTTCGCTGATGATGTTTCTGTCACCTGCGGCAGGTGCGGCCGTGCTGGCTTTTGCTACGATTGAGACGGCTCTGTTAATTGATGTCGTAACGGCAGCGATAGGAATCGTCATCATGCTGAGGATTGCCGTGCCGAGGCTTGTGAATGAGTCCAAGGCAGGAAGCACCAGCGGACAAAATATAAAGCAAGGATTCGCATACTTGAAGGAGCATGCCTATATCCGCCGCTTGCTCGTCTTTCTATTCGCAGTTATGCTGCTCATTAGTCCCGCCGCTTTCCTGACACCGTTAATGGTTAGCCGTTCGTTCGGCTCGGAGGTATGGCGCTTATCTGCAAGTGAAATGACTTTTAGCGCAGGTATGCTTATCGGGGGGATCGTCATAACAGCATGGGGCGGCTTCCGCAATCGCATGCTAACGACGCTGCTCGCATGCTCGCTATACGGTCTGCTGATGATTGCCCTCGGTACCGCGCCTTATTTTGGTCTGTATTTACTGTTTAATTTGCTGATAGGCATTACATCGCCATCGTTCAATTCTCCACTCACCGTCATGCTGCAGGAGAAGGTTGATCCGCAGATGCATGGCCGCGTCTTCAGCTTCATGCAGGTGTCGAATTCATTCGCGCTTATGCTGGGCATGCTGCTGTTCGGTCCTCTCGGAGATGCTGTGAAAGTGGAGACAATCCTTATTGCAGCTGGCGTTCTAGTTGTTGCATGTGCCGCAGTGGGATGGCGGTTATTGATTGAACGTGAGAAGTAGCGGAGATATGACGCGCAGCACCGCCAGAGGACGGCGATAGCCATTTCACCTTGTTGACATTCGAATCACAATTCTCTATACTTGTCGTATTCTCATATGTGAATACGTTGAACGAGCGCAGTAGCGGCTTTGTCCCTGTTACAGAAAGCCAGGGGTCGATGGGACCTGGCACACACAGAGATCGCGAAGTACACTCCGGAGTATCTTGGGTAATGCCAAGCGGAATGGTGAACGATACATCACCGAGAGTGGCACGAACGTTTTTGTGGTAATAGGTTCGTGTAATTTGGGTGGTAACGCGGTTAATAATCGTCCCTAGTCTTTTATAGACTAGGGGCGTTTTTTGTTTTTATTGACATTTAACGAAAAAAGGGAGTTGTGTGGCTGTGAACATTATCGACGAACTCGAATGGCGTGACGCCATTAATCAGCAGACAGATGCAGAAGGCTTGCGTGAATTAACAAATACGAAGGCGGTATCGTTGTATTGCGGCGTTGACCCGACGGGCGACAGTATGCATATCGGACACTTGATTCCGTTCATGGTGCTGAAGCGATTCCAGTTAGCCGGTCATCGTCCGGTTATTCTGATCGGCGGAGCGACAGGTACGATTGGCGATCCGAGCGGACGTTCGGCGGAGCGCTCGTTGCAAACGCTTGAGCAGGTTCAGGACAATGTGAATGCGCTAAGTGCTCAACTGCGTAAGCTGTTCATCACGGACGGCGACAACGAGATTCGCATGGTGAACAACTACGATTGGACGCACAAAATCAATATTATCGACTTCCTTCGTGACTACGGTAAAAACTTCAACCTTAACACGATGCTGGCGAAGGATGTCGTAGCGAGCAGGCTGGATAGCGGTATCTCGTTCACCGAATTCTCGTACCAAATTCTTCAATCGCTCGATTACTTGCACCTGTACCAACACGAGGATGTGCAGCTGCAAATCGGAGGCTCTGATCAATGGGGCAATATTACGAGCGGTCTTGATCTGATCCGCAAGAAGGAAGGCTCGGAGGCGAAGGCGTTCGGTCTTACGATTCCGCTTATGCTTAAGGCGGACGGCACGAAGTTCGGCAAGACGGCCGGCGGAGCCATATGGCTTGACCCGAACAAGACGACACCTTACGAGTTCTACCAGTTCTGGGCGAATACCGATGACCGCGATGTTGTGAAATACTTGAAGTACTTCACGTTCCTCAGCAAAGCGGAAATTGAAGCGTTGGAGGAAAAGGTGCAGACCGAACCGCATAAACGTGAAGCGCAGAAGGCGCTTGCGGAAGAGATGACTCGCTTCGTACATGGCGACGAATTGTTGGATCAAGCAAAGCGTATTACGGCTGCGTTGTTCAGCGGCGATATTCGTTCGCTTACGGCAGACGAGATCGAGCAAGGCTTCAAAGAAATGCCTACGTACGAGGCGAGCGGCGAAGGCGAAGCGAAAAACATCGTGGAGTGGCTTGTAGAGATTGGTATCGAGCCTTCGAAGCGACAATCGCGCGAAGACGTATCGAACGGCGCCATCTCGATGAACGGCGAGAAGATCACCGACCTAGAGTTCGCGGTTTCGTCCGAGCATGCAATCGGCGGTAAATTCATCATTATCCGCAAAGGCAAGAAAAACTACAGCCTTGTTAAATTAACTTAAAATACTTTTTGAAAAAAGCTTCCGAGGACATGATGTCATGTGCTTCGGAAGCTCTTTTTATCTTATTATGGCTTTGACTTATTGAGCTGCTGCCTAAGCTCGGCGTTTTTCGCAGTTAGTTGTTTCGTTAAGTCTGCTTGCGAAGCTTCAAGCTTCGCGGCTTCATCCTTCAGCTTCGTAAGCTGGGTCATTTTGCTGCTTAGGTCACTTGGCGAAGAACTCAGCTTACTGTCCTTTTGCAGCTGTTTTATTTTCGCGCTCACTTTTGTAAGTTTCGTTTTATCGTGCGCAAGCTGATTCTGCGTATCGGCAATTTCTCTTTTTAGGCGGCTAATAATTGAAGAAGTGAAGCTAATGGACATATGGGCACCTCGTAATCGTAGTGTGTGGCAAATTCTATCTTATCATATAAATCTCCACCTCCTGAAGAAAAGGGCGCACTTGACCTGAACAACTTTGGACAACCGTGAACAAATATGTGCAACTTACCAATTGGCGCAAAAAACTTTTTGGTTCTAAATGGCTGTGAACTTGATGTGACTTAGAGCATTTTTGCGGATTGGCTTGGAGCGCTAAGTTTTGTGGATGACTTGTGATGCTATATGGTGCTTGGATAAATTGAAATGGCAGGTAAGCTCCTACACGGCATGAAGCGGGTACGCTCCAAAAGCCAGCTCATCTGCTATAGTGTCATTCTAGGCAACTAATTAGCCTTGTACCAAGCGAGCCACCTGTTTAGTTCGATATCAGGCAACTAAAGGGGATAGTTTGGTAAGGTAGTGGCGAATCGGCCGAATTAGTTCGATGAAAGGCAACTATCGAGCTCACAACCGTGAGGCAACGGAGATTAGTTCGACGAAATGCACCTAATGAGCCATATACCCGGCGGTGAGCTCATACACGCATGAATTTAAAACAAAAGCATGACAAATGCCGATTAATCGGATATGATAAGCAACATAATTTCATAGTAGATACAGGTGCCAATAATCAGTCTCGATTCGTCGAGTTGTCGATTGGTTAAAAGGGAAGCGAGTGCAAATCTCGCGCGGTCCCGCCGCTGTATAAGAAGAGTTCTTGCAAGATGCCACTGGGAAACCGGGAAGGATGCAAGGGCGATGACGCTTGAGCCAGAATACCTGCCTGTTTCGATATGCCATTCATTCTACGAGCGATAGGAGGATGTTTTTTAGTGCGGGCTTTTTGCTGTGTGCGCTATTAAACCTTTTGCCGATTGCGGCGGAAGGTTTTTTTTGTGCGCGCTGAAAGTATGGTAGACAAGATTTAGTAGAAATCGAAGGACTGGAAAGGAAGTAATGAAAAGATGATCAGGAACAAGTATTTAGCGTGGCTGCTTATCGCAAGCATCCTATTCTCTGTTGTGTTCACGAACGGAGCCAGCATTGCGCTCGCGGCAGAGGATGAATCTGATCCGGCTGCTTACGACGCGCTTGAAAGCATGGTTAGCTCCCAAGATAGCGTCGATGAAGCACTTGCCGATCTCAGCGAAGCATTGAGCGCCGATGAGGAAGATACGGAGCTACCCATTATCGAAGTTGCAGGCATAGAAAACAACGCCATCTTAACCAAAAGCGAATTAGATTTCGCCGTTACGGTAACGGACAACGTATCGGAAGCGATCACTCCTCAAGTGAAGCTGAATGGGACGGTCATTACGGGAACGGATGGACAATATACGGCGACGCTAATCGCTGGCAACAACACGATTGCGATAACGGCGGAGGATGAGGCCGGCAACAAAGCAGAGCAAACCTTTGTTGTTACTTACAAGCAAACGTTCGACGCCCTGCTGGAGCAACAAATCCATGCAAACCTTGCATATATCCAAAAAACCGTCACGAATCCCGTATTCGGAACGGGGAGCGGGGATTGGTCCATCCTCTCGCTTGCGCGGGGACAATATGACGTACAAAACGGATATTACGATCTCTACTATAATAATGTAGCCAATAAAGTCACCGAGCTAATGACGGCTAACTCGGGCGTGCTCGACAAGACGAAAAGCACGGAGCATTCCCGCGTCATTCTTGGCCTTACATCCGTTGGCCGGGATATAACGGATGTTGCCGGCTTTGACTTGAGAAGCGCGTTAGCAGACTTCGATTATGTCAAGAAGCAAGGCAATAACGGTCCGATATTCGCGTTGATTGCGCTGGACAGTCATGACTATGAAATTCCTGACGCTCCTGTGGGAAAGACGCAAACGACAAGGGAAAATCTCGTTCAATTTTTGCTCGATAAGGAAATAAAGAAAGGTACTGATCAAGCAGGCGGTTGGGCACTAGGAACGAGCGCAGCCGATGTGGATATGACAGCCATGGCGCTGCAAGCACTGGTTCCTTATTACGAGACGAACACGAATGTAAAGGGAGCTGCGGATCGAGCGATTGCGTGGTTATCCAAAGCACAAAGCGCGGATGGAGGCTATACGAGCTGGGGATCCTCGAGTAGCGAAAGCATCGCACAAGTTATTACTTCTTTATCCGGCTTTGGGGTAGATGCCCACACGGATGAGCGTTTTATTAAAAACGGCATCTCGGCATTGGACGCGCTATTGGCTTTCGCAGTGCCCGAAGGCGGCTTCAAGCATGTCAAGACGGGGAAAGTGGACGGCATGGCAACCGACCAAGGCACATACGCGCTTGTTGCCTACAGTCGATACATTAACGGATTGACGTATTTGTATGATATGACCGACGTAGAGATTTTGACGCCGGATACGAAACAGCCGATCATCTCGGTTCAGGGAATCGTTAATGGTCAGGAAGTCGATTTGGAACATCTTGAATTTGATGTATCCGTTACGGATAATCGAACCAAGGGAATCGTTCCGGTAGTAAAGCTGAACGATACTATCGTTAGCGGCAAAAACGGCAAGTACGAGGCGACGCTTCGCGAGGGAGCGAACACGATTGTCGTAACAGCCGAGGATGCGGCGGGCAATATAGCGGAGAGCACTTTTACATTTACTTATAAGCCTGGAGCCGTTCAGACAGCTCAAAATCATTTAAAGAAAAGCTTAGCCTATCTGCTTGCTACGGTGAATAACCCGACATGGGGTACGCTTGGCGGAGAATGGACCATTTTCACGCTTGCGCGGGCGGGGCACGACGTGCCTAAAGGGTATTACGAGACGTATTACAATAATGCGAATGCCGCAATTAAAAAGGAAATCGAGGATTACGGCGCGTTGTGGTCGAGCACTGACTACTCCAGAACGATGATCGGACTTGCTTCCATCGGGATGGACGTTTCGAATATCGGCGGAATCGACCTGAAGGAAGGCTTGGCGGACTACGATTTCGTAAGCGGGCAAGGGCTTAACGGTCCGGTATTCGCTTTGCTTGCTTTCGATGCCTACGATTATGAGATTCCAGAAGCAGCCCCCGGGAAGATGCAGACGGATAAAGAAAAATTAATTCTATCTATATTGGACAAAGAAATTAACAAAGGCACGGAGAATGCGGGAGGATGGACTTTCTACGGAGATGTGGCGGATCCCGACATGACTTCTATGGCCATACAAGCATTAACGCCTTATTATGCAGCCAGAAGCGACGTCAAAGCCGCAGTGGACAGAGCCGTTGTTTGGTTATCCAATGCGCAAATGAGCGATGGAGGCTTTGATAATTGGGGTGCAAACAGCGAAAGCACCGCGCAAGTCATTGTCGCTCTAACGGGACTGGGCATTGACCCGCATACCGATTCCAGATTCATTAAAAACGGCAAATCGGCTTTGAATGCTTTGCTTGACTTCGCCGTCGCCGGCGGTGGATTCAAGCACGTGCAAATGGAGAGCGATGCCAATGCGATGGCTACCGATCAAGGCACGTACGCGCTTGTTGCGTATGACAGATTCCTGAAAGGAATGAACCGTCTCTATGACATGACGGACGTTGAGCTCCAATTGCCGGAAATTCCTCAGGAGAACGGCGAGCTGCCGCTGCCTGAGGGCGATAAGCCGGAAGTTATCGTGCCGCAGGACAACAAGGAGTACACTGTACCGATCACGGCCAGCGACAGCGGCAAAGAAGTGACGATTACGATTCCGGAGGGCAAGGCGTCGAAAGTATCCGTCGATCTTTCGGGCGCAGTGAACCTGCCGGAAATCAAAGCCGTTAAGGGTGGAGCTGCTGCTTTCATTCCAAGCGGTACGCAGGTTGTGAGCGGCGATGCTTCGGCAATCGAGCTGCTGACGTCGAAATCGGTGACGGATCCTGCGTTGATCGCTCAGATTAGCGACAGCCTTCCGGATAATCGCAGCCTGGATGCGCTCGTACAAGCGTTCTCCATGGGCGGCAGCGGAAGAGTGGAGTTCAGCGATTACGTAACGCTGACGTTCGCAGGAAAAGCGGGCAAGGATGCTGCTTACATCGAGGGGGGCACCGCCTATCCAATCGGGAAGTTTGCCAACGATGCGGCGGGCAAAGCAAGCGGCAAGAACGAATATGCGTATGACAGCGGATCCGATCTCATCGTCAAAACAAATCATTTTACGGACTATGTCGCTTATTCGTCTTCTGAGGTCGAAGCACCGGGCGGCGGCACGGAGCCTCAGCCGAAAACGTATGCGACGTTGTCGGTCGACAAGATGACGATTAATAAATGTTTTGTATTGAGCCCCACTAAAGTTGAGCTGCAGTCCGGGGATACGGTATGGACGGTGCTCAAGCGTGTGCTTGGCAGCAAAAATATTAACATGCAATATTCATGGAGCGAGGAATACAACAGCGTCTACGTAGAATCGATCGCCGGAGACGGTGAGTTCGATCACGGCCAGTATAGCGGTTGGATGTACAACGTGAATGGCATTTATCCAAATTACGGCGCAAGCTTGTATGAGCTTGAAGACGGAGACGTTATTCAATGGCGCTATACGACAAATTTGGGTGAAGACTTGGACATATACGATCCGAGCCAATGTTTCTCGGAGCTCCCATCGGACGGAAAATCGTCGGAACTGATCGTCAATCCTAACGAATCTAACCCGGTCGTTCAAGTACCAAACGATGTTCAGAAAAACTATTTTATTAAATTATCGAAAGAACATAACAATACCGACAACATTACGGTTCAAATTCCTACTACGAACTTGAAGCTGCAACTGCAGCTGGCGGATGTTGCGGACGGTATTCCGCATATAACAGCCGTTAAGGGAAATATAACCGCGGCGATCGCGAAGCGCACAAAGCTAGTGTCCGGCCCGCAAACGATCGAGCTTTTGTCTGCGCCGAGCATTACGATTTCCGAGCTTGAACATCTGATTAAGTCAGCTCTTGCCGGCAGCACAGCTTCTCTTAAAAATGTGAATTACGCTTTCGTACTCGGCAATGACAAGGAACCTGTGAAATTCGATACGCCGGTGACAATCTCACTGAAAGACGCGGCAGGCCAAGTTCCGGGGTACTACGAGAAAAACAAGTTTACGGAAATAAAGGTTTACGATACGGATGAGCAAGGTGCACTGGAAACGAAAGACAACGAGAAAAAAATCTATGCATACGTGAACGGCAATGATCTTGTTATTAAATCGAATATCGGCGCGGCATTCGTGGCGTATACGAAGCAAGCGATCGACATCGCGAAGTTGTATTCCGATAGCTCATCAATCTCGGCATGGGCTTATCAAGCCATTACCGATGCGACCGGGAAAGGGTTCGTTCAAGGCAGCAACGGAAAGTTCAATCCGAAATCGACGATAACAAGAGCGGAGTTCACGAAGCTGTTGGTATCTGTGCTTGGATTGAAGACGGATATTGACAATGTGATCGCCTTTACGGACGTTGCCAAGGATAATTGGTTCTATCCGTACGTCAATGCGGCATATAAGGCAGGCTTCGTATCGGGCTACGATAATAAGTTTGATCCGAGCAAGAGCATTACGCGCGAACAGATGGCGGCTACAATTGTTCGAGCGCTCGGTTTGCAAGCAGCAACCCCTGCAACGCCGATCAAAGATTTGAGCTCAGTATCGAACTGGGCCAACAAAGACGTACAAACGATTGTCGCATTGGAATTGATGCTCGGTTACGGCAACCAGTTCCAGCCGAAAGCTGACGTTACGAGAGAAATGGCAGCAGTCGTTGCAATGAGGGCTTATGCTCTTACCGGTAAGCAGGCAGAACAGCCTGAAGCTGGGCAGGATCAAGCAGTCAAGCAGGTTATCAATGAGGCTGCATCTTACTTGCAGAAGACTGTAACCAATCCAATTATCGCAAGCATTGGCGGTGAATGGTCAGTACTGGGACTTGCTCGTTCGGGGGTAAGCGTTCCAGACGGGTACTATGCCAAGTATTTCGCCAATGTCGAACAAACCCTTAAGGAAAAAGAAGGCAAGCTGCATCATGTGAAATACACGGAATACGACAGAGTCGTCCTAGCGCTTACCGCGCTAGGGAAGAAAGTAGACAATGTGGCAGGATACAACCTGCTTAAGCCGCTTGCAGATTTCAATACGGTCATTAAGCAAGGTATTAACGGACCTATATTCGCGTTGATTGCTCTGGACAGCAAAGGTTACGAGATTCCAGTCGACGCGGCAGTCAAGACGCAAACGACGAGAGAGCTACTGATCGACTTCATACTGGGGCGGGAAATTGCAGGCGGCGGCTGGGCGCTTGGCGAGGAAGCGGCTGCGGCCGATCCGGATATTACGGCAATGGCGATTCAAAGCCTTACGCCTTACTATGGCACCAACGAGAAGGTGAAAGCAGCCGTGGATCGCGGCTTGGCATGGCTGTCCAAGGCGCAGCAAGCGGACGGCAGTTATGCAAGCTGGGGCTCGTCGAATGCCGAGAGCATTGCACAGGTCATCGTGGCTCTATCGGGACTTGGCATCGACGCCGATACCGATCCGCGTTTCGTGAAGAACGGCCATTCGGCGCTTGACGCGCTGCTTGGCTTCGCCGTAAAGGGCGGCGGCTTCTATCATGTGAAGCCGGGCGGTATTGACAACGGAGGCGCGAAGCCTGGGGAAGTCGACTTGATGGCAACGGATCAATCCTTCTATGCGTTAGTCGCTTATGACAGGTTCATTAAAGGGCTTAACCGATTGTATGAGATGTCGGATGTCGCTTAATAGAGCAGATGCAAGCAAGGCAGGTGCGACAATATGAATAATAAAAAATGGCTCGCAGCGCTGGCGATAATAGCCGTTCTGGCGGTTGCTTTCTTCTGGGGCGGCGATTATGGCAAAGGCACGCAGCCGAGCAAGAGCGGTGAGGCCGCTTCGCAGCCGAGCAAGAGCGGTGAGGCCGCTTCGCAGGTGGTGGAAGAGGGCGAGGTTTCGTTGGACGGAGAGAGCGAGCGGCCGACAACGACTCCGGACATCGCCGGTGCGAACGAGCCGAGCTTAAATCCGCAGGCGACGGAAAGCGTTATTGCTGAAGCGGGCGAACCATCGCCTGCTTCAACCGAAGCTGCCGGCACACCTTCGGCAACGCCGGAGCCGAAACCCGGTAAGCCTGAGGCGACGGCCAAGGCTACGAATCGTCCATCTGAGACGAAGGCGCCGGCAACGACGCAGCCGAGCAAGGAACCAAGCAAGGATAAGGAAAAAGATAAATATCTAACTGATCCCGTCCCTTCCGGCAAGCCAAAGCCAGTAGAGCCGCAGGACGTTACGGTCGATAAGAGCAAAGCGTTAACCGTCACGTTATCCGTAAGCGCCGCTACTATACTGGACAATTTGGATATGCTCGACAAGGACAAGCTAGAAGTGCTGCCGAAGGACGGGGTCATCTACAAGGCGCGTAAAGTGACTTTTTACGAAGGTGAATCGGTATTCGACGTACTGCTTCGGGAAATGAAGGCGAACAAAATTCATATGGAATTCGAGATGACTCCGATCTATAACAGCAACTATATCGAAGGTATCAACAATTTGTACGAATTTGATTGCGGCGAGCTGAGCGGCTGGATGTACAAGGTGAATGGTTGGTTTCCGAACTACGGCAGCAGCCGCTACAAGCTGAAGGACGGCGATGTCATTGATTGGGTATATACATGCGATCTTGGACGCGACGTGGGCGGCGATGCGGCCACGGGAGGAACTGGACAATGAGTAGGGAAGCGAACCGCGACAGCTTCTCCGGTTACCATCCATTCATAAGCTTCGGATACTTTGCCGTCATTATTGCTTTCAGCATGTTGTTCATGCATCCTGTTTTTCAAGCGATAGCGCTACTTAGCGCTATCGCTTACTCTATTATGTTGAAGCGCAAGAAAGCCGTTACATTCAACGTTCTATATATGCTTCCGCTGCTGCTTGGGATGGCGGCATTGAATCCGCTTTTTAACCATGCGGGTGTCACGATTCTGTTTTATTTAAAAAACGGCAATCCGATTACGCTGGAATCGATCTTGTACGGACTCGCTTCCGCGTGTATGTTCGTCACGGTTATTGTATGGTTCTCTTGTTATAATGCCGTCATGACTTCGGATAAATTTATTTATTTGTTCGGGCGAATTTTGCCCGCGCTGTCGCTTATTTTCTCTATGGCGCTCCGACTCGTGCCGCGCTATATGCATCAGATCAAGATCATATCGAACGCGCAGCGGAGCATCGGCAGGGATGTGACGCAGGGCAGCCTGCTTGCCAGAGTTCGCAACGGGCTGACGATCCTTTCCATAATGACGACCTGGGCACTGGAAAATGCGATTGAAACGGCCGATTCGATGAAAGCCAGAGGGTATGGGTTGCCGGGGAGGACGAGCTTCTCGCTTTATCGGTTTGATCGGCGGGATAAAACCGTGCTTGCTATCATGTTGGTACTCATCGCCGCCATTCTATACGGGTGGGCAATAGGAGAGAATACGATGCGTTATTTTCCCTCGATGAAAGCGGCTGAAATGACCGCGGTTAGCCTGGCCGTGTATGTCGCGTATTTCGGATTATGTTTGCTGCCTGTCATTACTAATGCGGTGGAGGAACTGAAATGGAAAGCTATCGAATCAAGGACTTAAGCTTCAAGTTTCCTCTTGCAGAAGAGGAGGCGCTGAAGGGCATCAATCTCACCATCCATAGCGGTGAGTTCATTACGATCTGCGGAAGGTCCGGCTGCGGTAAGAGCACGCTGCTAAGGCAGTTGAAGCCGATGCTTGCGCCTCACGGCGAGCGTACGGGTCAGATCCATTTTCGCGGCATTCCCATCGAGCAAATCGACCATAGAACACAGGCATCGGATATCGGCTTCGTGCTGCAGCATCCCGACAACCAGATCGTGACGGACAAAGTGTGGCATGAGCTGGCTTTCGGCCTCGAGAGCTTAGGCGCAGACAACGCGGCGATTCGGCTAAGGGTAGCCGAGATGGCGAGCTTCTTCGGCATCCAGACTTGGTTTCACAAAAACGTGACGGAATTGTCAGGCGGGCAGAAGCAGCTGCTCAATTTGGCTTCCATTATGGCCATGCAGCCTTCCGTACTTATTTTGGACGAACCAACTTCCCAGCTCGATCCGATCGCGGCGACCGATTTTCTGGAGACGGTGTTCAAAATTAACCGCGAGCTCGGTACGACGATCATTATGACCGAGCATCGGCTCGAAGAGGCGCTTCCGCTCTCGGATCGCGTCATCGTTATGGACGAAGGCTCGATTATAGCGGACGATTCTCCTTGGGTTGTAGGCGAAGCGCTAGCCCGCATGAATCATCCGATGTTCGCTTCGATGCCGTCTCCCATTCAAATCTGTGCCGGCGTTGACAGCGAGCTGCCTTGTCCGATTACAGTCAAGGAAGGGCGACAATGGCTGAATGCGTATTTGGAAGGCAAGAAGGCTGCCGAATCGGAGATCGCTGAGGGACGACGGGACGTTTCGAAGAAGTCGCACAGCAAGGCTATCATATTTCAAGACGTTTGGTTCAAGTACGAGAAGAACGGGCCCGATGTCATCAAGGATTTGTCGCTGGAGGTTGGAGAAGGCGAGTTCCACTGCATCGTCGGTGGCAACGGGACGGGGAAGTCTACCGCGTTATCATTAATTGGCGGTATTCTTAAGCCTTATAGAGGGAAGGTGCTTATCGGCGGTAAAAACGTCGCGAAGCTGAACGCCAGAGAACTGTTCACAAGCAATCTCGGAATTCTCCCTCAAAATCCGCAGCATCTGTTCGTGAAGAAAACGGTTGAGCAGGATTTGTACGAGATGCTTGATTCGTCTGGATTGACGAAAGAGGAGAAGGCCGCCAAAGTTGGGGCTGTAGTTGAGTTCGCCGAGTTGGAACGGTTATTGGCTATGCATCCTTACGATCTGAGCGGCGGAGAGCAGCAGCGTGCCGCGCTTGCAAAGGTGCTGTTGCTTGAACCGAAGATTTTATTGCTCGACGAACCGACGAAAGGGCTGGACGGTTACTTTAAGGAGAAGCTGGCCGCTTTTCTGAAGCGGTTGAATTCAAAAGGCGTCACGATCGTAATGGTATCGCATGATATCGAGTTTTGCGCCAGGCATGGGGAGGTTTGCTCGATGTTTTTCGACGGGAGCATTATTGCGACGAACGAGACAAAAACGTTTTTTGCAGGCAATAGCTTCTACACAACGGCAGCCAATCGCATGGTTCGCCACGTATGGCCGGGCGGCGTAACGGTAGAGGATGTGATTGGGCAATGCCGGAGAAGCGGATAGTGAGCGAGAGGCTCAGCAGCCGGACGCTGATATCCACCGCACTTATCTTGCTGGTTATTCCTGCAACGATTTTGTTCGGCATCTTCGTTCTGGACGACCGCAAATATTATTTTGTTAGCTTATTGATTATTTTGTATACGATGCTGCCTTTCGCGCTCGTCTTCGAGAAGCGCAAGCCGCAAGCGCGCGAGTTAATCGTTATTGCTGTATTATCAGCTATTGCTGTAGCCGGACGGGCGGCTTTCTTCATGGTGCCGCAGTTCAAGCCGGTTGTGGCGATCGTTATTATCGCGGGCGTCGGCTTCGGTGCGGAGGCGGGTTTTCTCGTCGGCGCCGTTGCGGGATTTGTCTCCAACTTCTTCTTCGGACAAGGCCCTTGGACGCCATGGCAAATGTTCTGCTTCGGCATCATCGGTTTTGTGGCGGGCATTTTGTTCAAGAAAGGCTTGTTGAAGAAGACGCGGCTGGCGCTTTGCCTATTCGGCGGACTGGCAACGTTCTTCATCTATGGGGGCATTATTAACATCGGATCGTTGATGATGTTCACGTCCACCTTCTCGTGGGAGGCGCTGCTCGCAACCTACGCTTCGGGGTTCTGGTTCGATATGGTGCATGCCGTCGCAACAGTCGTGTTCCTGGCCATTCTCTCGCGGCCGATGCTGGAGAAGCTGGAACGGATCAAAAGCAAGTATGGGCTGATTGAGCGCTAAAGAAGCTTAAAAAGCTAGCAATCCGGGGAACGGATTGCTAGCTTTATTTTTGTTCATTAATTTTAGAAGTAAAACTTCTGCATCTCTGGAGGGACCCCGTTACGCCGCAGCAGCTCCTCGAGCGTTTCGCTTCGCCCCGGGGCATCACCAGCGGTTAAAAGCCGGACGGCGAACTTGCTTGCCTGCCGCTCATACTTGCCTACATTAAAAAATGATTGCTCGTCCAGCCAAAACCGGTTGAATCCGGGATGCAGACGGTCATGTCCAAGCTCATGCGCGCATACGAACCGACGCCAGTCCTCTGGCAGCTGTTCGTGAATGACGATGAAACGCCTGCGCAATATTTTATAATAAATGCCTCTCGTATCCTCGCCTAAATCCGCGTACCGCAAATGGATGCCAAGCCCTTCGGCTATCGTGAAAGGGTCGTTGGTCTGGAACTTTCGGATCAGCTTACGAATTAGTTTATCCATAGCAACAGCTACCTTTCGGCATCGTCAGATCTCGCATCCTGCGGTGCAGTCTTCTTATGTTTGTTCATTTGCTTCGCTTCCCAGAACAGTCCGGTAAGCACATCCATGACACGCTGACGGTCGGTAGGGCTCATCGGCACGCCGTCGAACATCACTTCCCCGTCGTCCTCCAGCAGCTTCTTGAAGTCGCGCTTATCTTTATACGTGGCCCATTCCGGAATAGTTGCCGTGGAATGGTCGCGGCCGAGTAGATAATCGGTTGTCGTTGTTAAAATATCCGCTATTTTCTGCAAGTCTTCGCTCGTCGGCGTTACGCGGTCGTTCTCGATATGGCCGAAGTTGGAACGGCCCATTTCCAGTTTAGCAGCAATTTCCTGCTGAGTCAGCCCTCTTTCGGTGCGCAGCTCTTTGATTCTTGACCCTAGTGACATTTTGAATACCCTCCATTATTGTTGTAACGGTATTTAAACTACTTGACGGTATTATAAATACCGAATACAATGAAATTCATCAGAAGGAAACGTATGGCTGTCTAATGAATAGCGGGGTTGCTATTGAAAATACTTCACAGCTAGTATATTTCTCGATGATGGTATTGTCAATACCGAAGTATCGTTATATTTTTTTGTTTACAAGGGTATTTAAAATACTTAAACAATAAATAGGAGGTCGTATCAAATGAATAAGGAAGAAATCGCACTTGAATTGTTGGGCTCATATCGCCGTCTGACGGCGCGCATGAAGCAGCTTGAGAAAACATCGGTCGGACCGGGCATCCGACTTAGCGCAGTGTCAGAGGACGATAAGCTGCAGGAGCTGCACCGAGAGCTTCGTAAGCTGCCGACTTATATGTATTTGGACGAGAGAGAGCAGCAGATTGAATCGGCTGCTCATGCGAACTTAACGAAATATCCGCTTGGGACGCGCGCGCAACTTAAGGAAGTGAAACGAATCCAGGCTTCGGCAAGCCCGGAGGACGAGCAGCTGCTCAAAGAGCTGGAGGCCAAGATCAAGAAGGTGCTGGAAGCGAGGGCAGGTGCATCCTCATCTGAAGGGTATCGGGGCGTGCTCGATAAGATTAGCGAGCTTCAGGATCTGGAGCGACAAAAGCGGGAGATCGACGAAGCGCTGGAAGCGCTGGAGGAATGCGAGCCGCAATACGCGCAGCTGTTGAAGCTTCGTTATATAGAAGGAAAGCAAGCGGAGTTCGTTGCTTCAGAGCTTGGTATTGTTGATCGCACGTTCCGCAGATGGAAGCAGAAGGCAGTGCAAGAGCTTGTCCGGTTTATGTCCGCTTAATGTCCGAAGGTTGTCCGCCGGATGTCCGATATCGCCAAAAAAACCGTGCTACTATGATATTGTGCAAGAGATCATGAGCGAGGGACAAGCGGCTGAGGGATAAGCTGCTTGTCCCTTTTTTGTACCAAGCCCGAGAGGAGTGATTCAGATGTAGCAGCCGGGCAGCACGACGTAGGCTTTTAGATGATGGAGGTAAGGATGGATGAAGAAAAGCGACAGGAAAGCAGCGAAGCCGGAGCATAGCTTCAGCAAATCACAGTTGCTTGCAGCGAGCAGGTATTCGACTTCCGAGAAAGACGTTCTAGCCGCCGTGCTGGATGTGGATGGGACTTACTCGCATGAACAAGCAGCGAAACAAATCAGCGTTTATTTGACAAAGGAGGTCATGTAGAACATGGCAGGAGGAAATTGGACAACGCAAAACAAAATTCGTCCCGGCGTTTATATTAATGTGGTCGGCGAGAAGAAGGCAGTAAGCAACATCGGGGAGAGAGGTATTGTTTCAGTCCCGCTAACGCTTGATTGGGGTCAGACTCAGCAAATGATTGAAATCAATGCGGAATCGGATGTATTCGGCTTACTGGGCTACAGTCTTGACGCACCGGAGCTTGGATGGCTTGCAAGTGCGCTGAATCGTGCTAAGACGATTCTGGTGTATCGCTTGAATGAGGGTACGAAAGCAACGGCTGCGATCGGCAGTCTTACGGCAACAGCGAAGTTCGGCGGCGTACGAGGCAATGATATCAAGGTTGCTGTTCAGGAGAACGTCGATGACGGTGATTTGTTCGATGTAATCACTTACGTATCGAACGTACAGGCAGATGTCCAGACCGTTGATGCCATTGGTGCCCTCCTTCCGAACGCTTTCGTCGTATTCGGCGGTACTGGCGCTCTTAGCGCAACAGCTGGCACGGCGCTTGTTGGCGGAGCGAATGGCTCGATTACGAATCAGCAGCATATCGACTTCCTGTCGAAGGTCGAGCTGCTCGACTTCCATACGATCGCGCTCGTATCCAGCGATGATTCGCTCAAAGCAGCGTATGCGGCTTTTGCCCGTCGACTTCGCGAAGTAGAAGGCCGCAAAATCCAAGTCGTCGTTGCGAAATACGCTGCTGCGGATCATGAAGGCGTCATTAGCGTCAAAAACGGCGTTAAGCTGGCGGATGGCACGATCGTGGATGCGCAAAATGCGACGGTATGGGTGGCAGCAGCAACGGCAGGCGCTGCAATAAACAAATCGTTGACTTACGATGCTTACGAGGATGCTGTCGATGCGGATATTCGTTACACGAATACGCAGATCGAGGCAGCTCTGCAGGCCGGCGAATTCGTATTCACGGCAAGCAACGGTCAAGCGATCGTCGAGCAGGATATTAATACGCTCACGACGCTAACGGCTGGTAAAAGCCAAGTGTTCGCCAAAAACCGTGTCATTCGCGTGCTGGACGGCATTGCGAACGACCTTAAACATATTTTTGAAGCATCGTATATCGGCAAGATCGACAACAACCAGGATGGCCGAAGCCTGTTCCGCAGCGAATGCGTGAAGTATTTGGATGGCTTGCAGCGCCGCGGTGCTATTCAGCAGTTCGATTCGCAGACGGATCTAACCGTTTCGGGCGGCGAGTCGCCTGACAGCATCTTCATCGATGCTTATATCCAACCGGTAGACAGCGTAGAAAAAGTATATATGAAAGTGACGGTGAAGTAAGATGGCATTTTTGAATGCGGGAGATACGATTTCCGGTCAAGAGGGACGGGCGTATGCCAATATTAACGGAATCAACGAGGAAATGTTCTACATTAAGACGCTTGAGGCAAGCATCGAGAAGACGAAGGCCGAGATCAAGACGCTCGGGCATCGCGGCTTGCAGCACAAGGCGACGGGCTGGTCGGGTACGGGCAGCATGACGATCTATTACGTGAC
This sequence comes from Paenibacillus sp. J22P218, assembly GCF_056269195.1. Taxonomy (NCBI): domain Bacteria; kingdom Bacillati; phylum Bacillota; class Bacilli; order Caryophanales; family Paenibacillaceae; genus Paenibacillus; species Paenibacillus sp. J22P218. The sequence goes on along the minus strand of NZ_JBWDNL010000009.1, from coordinate 83,861 downwards.
GACGAAGTTCCGCCAAATGATGCTGGACTACGTGAAGACGGGCATCGACTCCTACTTCGACATCGTCATCGTGAATGAGGACCCGGCTTCCTCCATCGGCAAGCAGACGGTGACGCTGTATAACGTCAACCTGAACAAGGTCATCATCGGCAAGCTGGATACGGAAAGCGAGGCGTTGGAGGAAGAACTGGAGTTCACCTTTGAGGGCGTCGATATCCAAGATCAATTTGCAAAACTTGCGGGCAATTAATAAAAAAACCATATAAACGTATCGGAGGACGAACATGAGTGAATTAAGTTTATTTTTTGCGCAACATGCGGCTGCGGAGGAGACCGAACCTTTTATCGTATCGAATCGCTTCAAGAACGCGGAGGGCGAGCCGATTGCATGGCAACTTCGCAGTATGACCGAGGCGGAGAATGAGGAATGCCGGAAGTCGGCGACGCGCAAAGTGAAAGGTAAGAATGGGGTATTCGTACCTGAGACGAATACGGATGAATACTTGGCGAAGCTGGTCGTCAGCAGCATACATTACCCGAACTTGAAGGATGCGGAATTGCAAAAGTCGTACGGAGTCATGGGCGCGGAAAATCTGCTTCGCACCATGCTTCGTCCGGGCGAATATGCGTCCCTCGTCCAGCGAGTGCAGGACATTAACGGTTTCAACCAAAGTTTGAACGATCTGGCCGATGACGTAAAAAACTAATCAAAGAGGGCGACGGAGAAGCGAACTACGCTTACTACGCCCTCCACGAGCTACGCATCTTGCCCCACGAGCTGATGGCGATGTCCCGCCGCGAGAAAGCAGCTATCTATGCCATGATCGACGTCCGCATCGAAAGCGAAAAGAAGCAGCGAGCCAGATCGAAACGAAAATAAGGACGGGCAGCGCTCTCGGCATCGGGAGCGCTCTTGCCCGTGTGAAGGGGGTGAAGGGATGGCCAACCCATTTATGATTTCCCACCGATCAATGCTTATGGTTATCGGCACTTCAGTAGCAGTCTCTGCTAATATTCGAATAAGCATTATGAACACTGCCAATCAAAGCAGAATTATGCTTCAAGGAGTTACCGCAGCCAAGCAAAGTATCGAGCGAGTGGATGCAGAGTTCAAGAAAGCAACCATATCAATGAATAAGTTTACGGAATCTCTTAAAAAGCTTAGAGAAGCAGCAGATCAAAATGCTGGTGCTAATGGATCTAATAATGGGAACAACGGCAATAATGGCAACAACGCAAACAACGGAAATAAAGGCAAGAAAACGATTGCTCAACGTCTAGAGCTTCCTATTAAAATAATACAAGGACTTGCAGCTGTAGGGTCCCTTGCTTTTATTATGTTGCGAATAAATCGTTTTTTGGCTGCCGCGCCTCCGCCAGCAGCTGCGGCTCCGGGGGCTACTTTGTGGGGGAGAGTGGGTCAAACTGCGGCAAAGATGATAAAAACGGCCGTATCGGGCGCCGCGGAAGAGGATGAAATGCGGGCAATGCTCGTCGCAAGAAGTGGCGGCGAGGAAGCAGGCGGTCCTTTATTCGATCATATTCGAAAAAATGCGGTGGATAACGGGGTCGATGTTACTGAAGGGGTAAAAGCTGCTCTTGAACTTATGCCTGCAGCCAACGACACTTCACAATTAGATCGTATGTCTACGATGGCTATGAAGATGTCAAAGTTTGATACGAGCGGAGGCGGTGTAGGCGGTGCGGCTTCTGCGATCAAAGAAGCAATGTCTTCTGGCGATTTTTCTGGCATAGCCAGTCAATTCAATATTAGTCCCGAAATCGTAGAAGGAATCGATATCGCAAAATTCACTGCGCCAGGCGAGGATAGCGTGGATGGATTTCTTAATGCGCTTGATGAAGTGCTTATAAAGGCAAATATGGGGGAAGATGCGTTAGCTAAGGCAATGAATACCCCAAATGAGCATATCGCTGATATACAAAATAATGTTAAAGCCGGGCTCGCTGGGGCCGGATCTGGAGCGATAGCTGCATTTACGCCTATTTTGGCCGCAGTCAATGAATTGTTTGATTCAGGGAAGCTCCAACCATTCTTTGATATTTTCGGCGCGGGACTCTCGTTCGTAGCGCAAATGCTCGCTTCTGTAGCAGAGGGAGCGTTATGGCTGGTGAATCAGTTCATTGCGTATTGGCCAGCTATTGCGACTGTATTTTTATTAATCGGTTCGATGTTTCTACCGACTATCCTTACCGCGCTTTGGGGACTGCTTGTTCCATTATGGGCAGCGATACCGCCATTGCTGGCACAAGCAGGAGCATGGCTGCTTATTAACTGGCCGATCCTGCTTATTATACTGGCGATTGGAATATTAATTGGAATTATGATTTACTTCGGCGCGGAAACGGAAGCCATTGTCGGCATTATTACCGGCGTATTCTACGCATTCTTCGCAGTATTAAAAAATCTGTTCGCTGGCTTCTGGAACATTATTTTAGATGTCGTTGGCTTCTTCGTGAATGTCTTTAATGATGCTACTTATGGCGTTCGGAAGTTTTTCTTTGATTTGGTTCAGACGGTGCTAGGGTACTTTGAAGGATTGATCAATAAGCTTATCGACAACGTGAACTGGCTTATTGAAAAGTTAAACGCCATCAGCGGAGCTAAGATTCCATTGATAGCTGAATTTGAAGCCAGTGCACTGGAAAAATTCGATCCCGAGAATTATAAGGAAGGCTTTGATCTATCGAAGTACAAAATGGCGCAGACCGATGTTGGTGATGCCTTCGATAAAGGCAATAAAGCAGGAAGTGGCTTTATGAGCAATATGAATGACGGTCTTGGAGATCTAGGCGCTAAGCTTAAGGAAACAACCGCAGGTAAAAAGCCGGGAGAACAACCAGATGGTACGCAAGGTTTGGGTGGAACGCAACCAGACATTAACCGAGTCAATGAAGTCGGGAGCATCAACGAAACGGTTGATATTTCCAGTGAGGATTTGAAGACGATGAGGGAGCTTGCCGAGATGAAGAACATTCAAAACTTCGTATCCTTGCAGCCGAGTGTCAGTGTGCAGACTGGTGATATTAACAGTGGACACGACATTGATACGATCATCGGACGTATCGAGAAGACGCTCAATGAGCAGATCGCAACCTCCGCGGAAGGGGTGTACGCATAATGCAAATAAACAATTATTCCGAGTATGGTATATGGCTCAGTTATAACAATCAGCAGGAGGGTTTTCGTATTCCAGTTAACCCTCCAGATATTCAAATTGGAGATTCAGTCGGCGGCAAAACCTTCGAGGTGTCCGGTCTAGGTGAGATTAACGTGATTCAGAGTCCGAAGCTAACGGATATTTCATTCAAAAGCGTATTTCCGGTAAATCATTATGCTTTCGTCGCAAGCCAGGCTCTGTACGATCCGATATATTACGTGAACTTGATCCTGAATTGGATGAAAACGAAGCATCCGATCCGATTCGTCTTCACCGGCGCTTCATTTGATCTCAATATGGCCGTTAGCATCGAGAAATTCGAGTGGTCGGAAATCGCGGGTTCGTCGGATATCGAATACAGTATCGGGTTGAAGAAGTTCGTTTTTTACGGCGCTCGGAAAGTGATTTTGGGTAATGATCAGACGGGTGTTAAAAAGCAGGTGAGTCGACCTTCAGAACGGCAAGGCCCTAAGACGTACAGGATGGCTAAAGGCGATACACTTCTTAAGGTAGCAAAGAAACAGCTTGGAAGTGTGGTATTTGCACGTAATATAGCAAAATGGAACAAAATCAAAGATTGGCAGCTGTTGAAGAAAGATGCACTTGAAGGAAAAATCTTGAAACTGAGGAAGTTATGAGATGCTAGAGATACTAATCGATAACCGAAACGGCAATGTATGGGACATTACGAGTATTGTTCCGTCACTGACCTACAAGACGAAGCGAATCGGGTCGGCATCCAGTTTAAGTTTGACGCTCGTTAAGGGCAGCTTGTTCCAAAGCGATCTATTTACGGTGAACGTTGGTGACGTTATTCGCGTGATGAAGGACGGGGCAGGGGTCTTTTACGGCTATGTGTTCGATATTGATTCGGGTAAGGACGAGAGCGTGTCGATTACGGCGTACGACCAAATCCGCTATTTGCTCGCTAACGACACCTACGTGTTCACCAATATTACCGCGTCGGAGATCGTGAAGAAAATTGCCTCCGATTTTAAGCTTCAGCTGGGAACGATATCGGATACGGGCTACAAAATCCCGAAAATGTCGGAAGACAACAAGAAGCTGCTTGACATTATTTGCAAAGCACTCGATCTGACGGTCATTAATGAAAGAGGAAACTTCTTTCTCTATGACGATTTCGGCAAATTGTCCCTTCGCAACATTAAGGAGATGAAGCTCGATTTCGTTGTCGGCGATTGGAGCTTGATGCATGATTACGGTTATAAGCGCTCGATTGACAGCGATTCGTATAACTATATTAAAGTGTATCAGGACAATAAGAAGACGGGGAAACGGGATATTCATCTTGGCCAAGATAGCGCGAATATCGCCAAGTGGGGCAGGCTTCAACTGTACCAGCAGGCGGATGAGAAGATGAATGAAGCGCAGATCAAGACGCTTGTCGATCAGTTGCTGACCTTAAAAAACCGTGAGCAAAAGACGCTCAGCATCGAAGCGCTTGGCGATCTTCGTGTTCGGGCAGGCTTTTATATTCCAATCGTCATTCAAGAGCTTGCGATTAGCCAATATTTTCTTGTGGAAGATTGTACCCATAAGTTCGATGCGGATGCGCATACAATGAGTCTGGAATTGAGGGTGATTTGATGGCATTACTAGATTCAATCAAAAAAGCCGGCGCAGCGGCATATGCAGCTGGTAACCCGATGGCCGTTCTGGTCGGTAAAGTAACGAGTTTAAATCCTCTGGAAGTGAACGTGGATCCACGTTTCACGCTGCCGGAGGATTTTTTGATTATACCGGAAAGCTTAACGAAGTTTGAGGTCGACCTGGGAGAGGCAGCGACCGGGGGCAAGGTTGTTATTCGCAAGGGGCTAGAGGCTGGCGATGCCGTGTTGTTGCTCCGCGTGCAGGGCGGCCAGCAATACGTGGTGCTCGATAAGTTGGTGCGACCATGATTCCGCAGGGGATGAGTTTGTCAGAGTCGGAATTGACCGAGCAGGCTGAGACGAGCAAGACGTACAATCTGGATACTGTGGCGAATCGCATCATCGGTCTAACCGATGGACTGGATGCTGTGAGGCAATCGGTCTTTAAAATTTTGCAAACGGAACGTTATCGATTCTTTTGCTATAGCGCTGACTACGGAGTTGAATTGGAAGGTTTGGTTGGCGCTGATCCGGCGTTTGTTCGTTCGGAGCTTAAGCGTAGGATTAGCGAAGCGCTGCTTCAAGACGATCGGATAAGTGAAGTAAATGATTTTACAATGGAGATCGATGGCGAAGGTGTAAAAGCTACCTTTACCGTTGTATCCAACTTTGGGAGCTTTCGAGAGGAGGTGAGGCAAGATGTATGAGAACGTTAATTTCGATACATTGCTGCAGCGTATGCTGGATCGCGTGCCTAATGATGTGGACAAGCGTGAAGGCAGCATCATCTATGACGCGTTAGCCCCAGCAGCGGCAGAATTAGGAGAAATGTACGCGCAGCTGGATATCCAGATGGCGTTAACTTTTGGCGACACGGCCAGTGGTGAGTATTTAAGTAGACGTACAGCAGATTTCGGTATTACAAGGCAATCGGCCACGAAAGCGAAGCGGCTGGGACGGTTTTATGGAGAGGGAGATGTGCCGTTCGAGATTCCGGTTGGCAGCCGGTTTTCGGTTAGCCAATTGAACTTCAAGGTATTAGAACGTATTGCTGCTGGTCAATACGAGCTTGAATGTGAGTCTGTCGGTCGCAGCGGCAATGAGCCATATGGCGCTATGCTCCCTATTGATTATGTGAATGGGCTTGCATCGGCTGTGCTGCAAGATATATTGGTGCCGGGCGAGGATGAAGAATCGGACGAACAGTTGCGAAGTCGCTTTTTTGAAGAGATACAGAGTCCGGGTACAAGCGGCAATCAGTCCGATTATCGGAAATGGGCGCTATCGATTGCGGGCGTTGGCGATGTGAGGGTAGAGCCGCTATGGAACGGCCCGGGGACGGTTCGCGTTATCGTCATTGACAGTAACAAGCAGCCCGCGAGCAGTCAGCTTGTGCAGGATGTGCAGCAGTATATTAGTCCTACGGCTGGAGCCGGTGAAGGGGTTGCGCCAATCGGAGCGGACGTCACAGTAACTGCCGCGCAAGGAGTAGCGATTAACGTGTCGGCTAACGTTGTACTCAACGGTACAGCCAATTTGGAAACGGTGTGGACTGTTTTTAGTCAAGCTTTGGAAGCTTATCTGAGAAGCATTGCTTTCTCTAGCGATCCTTCACCTAAGTATGTACGCATCGGATCGATGCTTCTTGACGTACCGGGCATTCATGACTTTGCGAGCTTGACGGTAAATGGCGGAGAGGTGAATGTGTCCGTATTGCCCGGGCAGGTTGCTATTATCGGGGAGGTGGCCTTGAGTGAATGATTTGACGAGTCCTATGGGACGCGAATGGCTAGGCCACCTGCCTAACTTTTATGATAACAATAAAGAATTTCGTTTGTTAGCTGAGGCTGAAGGTGAAGAGTTAGATGGCCTTGTGGAGGCTCTTGAAGCTGGCTTCGATCAAAGATTCGTTGATTCAGCCACATGGGGGTTGGTTAGGTGGGAGCGAGAGCTTGGCATTAAGCCACCCGCAGGCCAACCCTATGATCAGCGTCGAGCTGTCATCCGCTCGAAGCTGCGTGGGACGGGGACGGTTACTGCGCGGCTGATTAAGTCGGTGGCGGAGGCTTACGCGAATGGTGAAGTCGAGGTCACCGAAGATTTTAATGGTTACACAGTCAAGGTGACCTTCGTATCCACGCTCGGCGTTCCACCGAATTTAGCGGATTTGGAGCAAGCAGTTAGAAGTGTTCTGCCGGCTCATCTTATCGCAGATTATATGTTCATTTACATGACATTTGAACAACTCGAAGGATATGGCGTCACATTTGGCTTGGTAGAGTCAATCAGCATTTCCTTAGGCGATTTAGAAGTTTGGGAGGGATCATAGATGCAGACGTTACCGAGTGGCATAAAGAAATACGAGTCTGCCGACAACGCAACGGTTGAAAATTTCAATATTAACGCTGATCTGTTAGATGGGAAGATTATGAAACTAGATGGAATAGCGGAGGGAGCTGGGACAGTAGGCTCTGCAACGGATGTCGTTATTGGAAATCGAACGGCTAACGACACGATGGCAGCGACATTTACAGGTACAATAACGACCTTATTTTCCAGTTTGTTCGGATTAATAAGGGGGATTACTGGAAAAGGAAGTGCACTTACCGCACCAGCGACGAATCTAGAAGCTACAAGGGCACACATGGATGCTACTGCCGGCGTGCATGGATCTGTAAGCACGGCAACAGCAAGCAGATTAATGATTCGAGACGCGAGCGGTCGTGTAAAAGTTACTGCTCCAAGTGCATTCGACGATGTAGCGATTAAGCAGACAGTTGATGATGCAGCAGCTTTAAAAGCAAACATAGTTTCACCTATTTTTTCGGGAACTCCAACTGCTCCAACCGTGGCAATAACAGTCAATAACACTCAAATTGCAACAACTGCTTACGTTACATCAAAGATTAATGATAAAGTACCAATGCGAATTTTCAACTCGCTAACGACACCAGTTGGAGCATCAGATGGAGATTTGTGGTTTCCACCGCCATCTTAAGGAGGTTTTTATGGGGATTACGGCACAAATCATATTTAGTGGCAAGAGGACCAGCTTAGTGGCTCGTTTAGCAAATGGATGGCTAGTTACTAGTTATGCAATTAATGACGACACTTACCAATTTATCTGTTCAGAGGACGATGGAAATGCATGGCGAAATCTATGTACTCTTGCACACACATCGGGAGAAAATTCGGACTATATCGTTAGCGTTTCCTCTATTATTGCGGATGGTAACAATGTATTTGTGCCATTCGGCTATACGGATATTAATGATAATGATCGTATTATGACTGTCTATTTTGACGCCACGACGATTTTACCCACGACCAATTTATATACTACTCGAAATAACGGGACTATTACAGCTTGGATAAGTATATCAAAAGTAAAAAGATTACATGGTCGGTATCAGTATCTAATTAACACGACCACTCAAGGCACACCGACAACAAGCTACAAAAGACATATATCTACTGATGTTACAACCGCTCCTAGCTCAGGTACGACGTATCTTTCCGGCACTCAATCAGCAGCGGCCTTAAAAGGAGATACTGATGTTTATAGTTTGGCTGACGGACGAACTTGGATATTTTACGGATCTGCGAACACACTTATGCTTCGCAGAAGACTCACAGCAACAGGGGCTCTTCAGACTGCACAGACTCTTATTATCTTAGATGCTAGTTATAAAATCCATCGAATAAACACAGTTGACCACAACGGGGTCTGCTATGTCTTTTATTCGTGGCGCAGTGATGACGGAAGCAGCAGGGGTCTTAGCTATTTAAAGACGACAGACGGCATTACATTTAGTGCTTCGACTGACCTACTAAACAATCCTTTCATGACAACTAGCACGGCTCAGATTGATTTCGACGTAATGTCTGATGGACAAGTAATGTGCCTTCTTCTAACTATACCAAATGGGGCAAATTCATTATTGTATAGTGCCAGGCTTAATGGAGAAGTTATGAGTCTTAAGAACAGTGGGATAGTGGCTGCTCCCCAGGCAGATTATGCACGTACCATACGAACAGTTTCAATTGATAATGGAGTGTTTTACTATACTGCTTTGATAAACAACATAACAAATCTTGTGAAAGTAAAGTTAGACGTTGAGGGAGTAAAAAGATTTACGTCGGGATCTTGGCAAAATGTTGATCACGGAAACCGATTCGGCATCTCGATATGGCAAGAGCAAAGCGGACGACGCATGATTGGTGGAGTTTGGAGCGAAATAACATAGAAGGGTGTTGGTATATTTGGCATTACAAATGGAATTGCGGTTGAATACAGGAGTTGTTGCAAGAGAGGCGTATTTCACAATTATGCAAGCGCAAATTAACCGTGTATTAAAAAGAGTCGAGGCAGATGTGCATGTCTATTACGATGTAAGCGCACGTTTGGAAGGATACGAACCGATTCAAAGGTACCTATACGTGATAGGCGAAAATGCTATACCGCAGACGGACGAAACTTTTTGGATTAGTGTGACCGGCCCCGGAACTATAAGCGTAAATCTTAGGGACGATACACTCGTGCTTAAAGAGGTATCGATGGAACTATTCCAATCAGAGACGATGTTGCACGAAATTGTTGATGGTCTACAACATAATAATCTGGATGTGTTTGTGGTCGATAATTCAATCGTTATTCAAGCGGCTGGCACGTTGAAAGGCTCAGCTGGTGGATTGATTGACGTAACTGGCGAGGCTTGCACGATCACAAACCGAATTATCGGAGCAGATGTTGTATTGTCGGATATGGATACTTTATTTAGCCCGGAAGTGCTCTCGCATGAGGGAGTCAACCTTCAAAAACAAATCTATGATCATATGAAGAGAAATGATAAACGTTATAATAATGCAATCGACGTGTAGAACAAGTTAATTGTTGAAATTCTATTCTGCAAAAATTTTTAGGGCTCCGTAATGCGGAGCCTCTTTATTAGAAGGGAGTGAGGAAATGTGATTCCTATCAGAGAACTTCTTTTTACATTTCAATCAGCAGTAGTTGGAGCAACCGGCAAAGAAACCGCCCTCAGCAGTTCCATCGCTGCCGCCGGCGTGATCGTATCCGGCTGGCTTGGCGGTTGGGATAAAGCGCTGCAGGTATTGTTGCTGCTCATGCTAGTCGACTATGTGACTGGCGTGCTTGGTGCGATTAAGACGAAGCTGATCGACAGCGAAGTCATGTTCTGGGGCGGCGTTCGCAAGATTACGGTACTGTTCGTAATCGGGCTTGCCGCGTTGATGGACGACTGGGTGCAGCCAGGCGTTCCTATCTTTCGCACGGCGGCTGTCTACTTCTACGCAGGTCGGGAGGGGCTATCCGTTATCGAGAATCTCGGGACGATCGGCGTGCCGCTTCCCGGCAAGCTCAAGCAGTTCCTAGCCCAACTGAGCGATAAGGGAGAGACGAAGAATGGGAATGGGTAACTACGTTGTCGATCACATTCCGCCTACAACGCCATGCAATCGCAGACCAGCGCATCCTATGCAACAACCAACGACGATTACGGTGCACAATACGGGCAATCCAACGAGCACGGCGAGAAACGAGCGGGACTGGCTTACGAATCCAACCAATAACCGAACGGCTTCCTATCATATCGTCATTGACGAGCAACAAGCAATCGAATGCATCCCGCTCTCAGAGAATAGCTGGCATGCTGGTGACGGCAGCGTTCCGGCGAGCGGGAACCGGACTTCGATCTCTATCGAAATATGCGAGAGCGGCGACTACGCACAGACGATAGACCATGCAGCTGAACTCATCGCAAAGCTATTAGCCGAGCGAGGCTGGGGAATCGACCGGCTTCGCAGGCATTTTGACTGGTCCGGCAAAATATGCCCCAGACTTATGTACGACAAAGGAAAATGGACAGGCTGGCTGCAATTCAAGCAGCAGATAGCTGACAAGTTGACACAATTAGCATCAGGGGGAGAGCTGATGACGAAGGAAGAGAAAGCACTACTGGAAAGCCTCAAGACGACGGTCACTCATTTGGCAGAACGCGTCGTCTATCTAGAAAACAAACAAAGAATGAACATACCGGCTTGGGCGCAAGCGGCGGTTGATACTGCTGTAAGCGCTGGCCTTATTCATAAACCCGATGAGGGGTCGGAGGATTTCTACCGACTCCTTACCGTTATTCACCGCAAAGGTCTGATCTGACCGAACATCAATGACCATGCATCGCGACATCCACTGTCGAAGCCGTTTATCCGTAAGCCCTGATGGTCATAATGGGTAAAAGACCATCATGAGAATCGGAGTCGGTACATTATGCCAAAGCGCCCTATGCGTCCCATGTTTTCTTCTCGCGCAAAATCGTCCACGAGCTCTGACAATGAAAAAAACTCTTTCGAGCCACATCCGCCTCACGAGCATACCGGCAAGCCGATTGATCCCGATGTTAAGGTCAACATGGAGCGGGTTTGGAGCGAGCTGGGCGGCAGCGATGATCTCGTACTGCGTGAGATTCGTTACGAAGGCAGCGAGAAGATCGCAGCCGCAGTCGTCTATATGGATGGAATGGCGGATAGCGCCATTATTAATAGTTATATTTTTGACGTGTTGAAGTTCAGCACATCGTCCAATCAAAGCTCCAATGACAGTAACAGCGAAACCGAACCCCAACCCGAAGCTGCTGCGGACAAAAAAGATTTGGCTCAATCGTTGCTCCAAGGAATCGGTTCGATCCATCCCGTTCCAGATCTGGCGAATCTGTATCGCAACCTGCTTTCTGGTGAGGCGATCATCCTGCTCGATGGCAGCAATGAAGCGTACCGCGCCGACATTCGGCAATGGAAGGGACGCGACGTAACCGAATCGACGAATCAGACGTCTATCCGCGGACCTAGGGAGAGCTTCACGGAGACGCTGCGCACGAACACGTCGCTCGTTCGCCGGAAGATCAAGGATCCGAGGCTATGGCTGGAGACGATTACGATCGGTCGCGTGACGAAGACGGATGTGACACTTCTCTATTTGAATGGGATCGCCAAACCTGCGGTCGTTGCAGAAGCACGCCGTCGTCTAAGGTCGATCGACATTGACGGCATTCTAGAGGGCGGATATATTGAGGAGCTTATTGAGGATGCCAAATTCTCGTTGTTTCCTACCGTATATAATACGGAGCTACCGGATAGCGTAGCGGGCGCGTTGCTGGAAGGGAAGGTAGCGATTATGGTCGACGGGACGCCGAATGCGCTCGTCGTGCCGGCTCAGCTCGTCACCTTTTTCCAATCGACGGAGGACTACTACCAGCGCTGGAGCTATGCCAGCTTGCTTAGGCTGCTGCGCTTCATCAGCGTATTCATCTCGCTGTTGTTCCCATCCATGTATATCGCTATTACGACGTTTCATCGCGATATGCTGCCAACCTCTCTGCTCATAAGCTTAGCGGCACAGAGGGAGGGCGTACCATTTCCTGCGTTTATCGAGGCGCTTGCGATGGAGCTGACATTCGAGATATTGCGGGAGGCAGGGCTTCGGATGCCAAGGGCGATCGGCCAAGCTGTCTCTGTCGTCGGGACGCTCGTTATCGGCCAAGCGGCGGTGGAGGCAGGCATTGTATCTGCGGCAATGGTCATTGTCGTATCAGTCACGGCCATCTCGACCTTTACATTGCCGGCGTATACGATGTCGATTCCTATTCGAATGCTGCGTTTTCTATTTATGGGGGTAGGCGCAAGCTTCGGCTTGTTTGGTATTATTATGGGCTTGTTCGTCTTAATCCTGCATTTGTGCTCGTTGCGTTCTTTTGGCGAACCGTTCATGGCCCCATTCACGCCTTATTCGACCGCTGATAATCGGGATTCACTGATTCGCATGCCTCGTTGGCTTACTTATAATCGACCTGGCAGCGCGCAGTCGGGCAACCGGGTTAGATTGAAGCGGCGAACCTGAGGAGGCATGATGGAATGTCAATCATTCGCGATCGAATACAGAAGACTCTTTTGCTTTTGCTGTGCGTGCTGATGCTGTCCGGCTGCTGGAGCAGACGTGAGCTGAATGAGTTAATGATCGTGCTAGGAATCGGATTGGACTGGGAGGATGGCGAATTTCTTGTTTCTTTCCAGGTCGTCAATCCTAGCGAAATTTCGACGATGCCCAAGGGCGGCGAGCGCCCCCCGATGACACTCTACCAGTCTAAGGGAAAGACGCTGTTCGAAGCAGCTCGCTCCTTAACTGCTGAAGCGCCGCGCAAAGTATATATGGGGCATTTGCAAATCTACGTCATTGGCGAGGAGCTTGCGAGAATGGGAATCAGCAATTTCATTGACAACTCTTTGCGGGATAACGAGCTTCGAATGGACTCCAACCTCATCATTGCGAAAGGAATGAAGGCACAGGATCTATTGAAGCTGTTCACGCCGCTGGAGAGGCTGCCGACCCAGAACATGCTTCATTCTTTGCAGACGTCGGAGAAGTCCTGGGCGCCTACGGTATCGGTCAACCTCGACGATCTATTAAATAAATTATCTACGCATGGCGATGAGTTGGCTGTAACGGGCATTCAGCTTGTAGGTACCAAGAAGAAAGCCACGAGCAAACAAAATGTGGAGACTTATATGCCTTCTACCCGATTTCGATATACCGGCATTGCCGTGTTTAAGACGGATAAGCTAGTCGGTTGGTTGAATGAGCAGGAGAGTAAAGGCTTCACCGATATTAGCGGCAAACTGAAAAGCACCTCAATTGAGCTGCCTTGCGGAGAGAATAGCTATATCGGGATTGAAGTCACGTCTTCCAACTCCAAAATTAAAATGGAAATAAAAAATGGGCGGCCGGAGGCGCATATCCAAATTAGAACAGAAGCTAATATCGTGGACCGTATGTGTAAAAACATTGATTTGGAAAATCCCGCGACCATTCAAGAGCTGAACGAAGAAATTAAGGTGATTATCCAGGATAATGCCGAAGCTTCTATTAAAAAAGCGCAAAAGCTAAAGTCTGATATTTTTGGATTCGGCAGTACGCTAGGAATGCAGCATCCGCAGTTTTGGAAGCCAATTATGAAAGAATGGAATGAAGAGTGGTTTCCTGTCCTCAAGGTTCAATACCAAATCGAAACCCATATTCGTAAACTGGGCACGACGAGCAATACAACGATGTATTAGTGTAATGAAGGCTGAAAAAGGAGGGAGCTCGGAGCATGTCGTCGTTAATTGCAGTAATTGCGCTAGCAATAGGCGTTGCCTTGCTCGACATCCCTCCCCTTGCGCGGAAGAGCATGAAGCGGGAAATGTTCGTATATATCGTACTGCTTCTGTCGGCAACGGCTCTTTATAGCGCGCAGGTAATGGGAGTGAAGCTTCCTAATCCTTATGCCATTTTGGAAATCGTATATAAACCTTTTAAATAGCGTAAGCAGAAGTGGCAGACGAATGAGGATGGGAGGGGAGTCGCGATGAGCAAATACAATAATGCGAAAATATCAATGCGCCAATTCGCGATTTTAATTGCGTTCGGTTCTATAGGCGACTCCATCCTCATCATTCCGACGCTTACTGCCAAGCTTGCAGGGCAAGACGCATGGATATCGATGCTGATAAGCTTTGTACCGGGCTTCGCGACGGCTCTTCTTTATGCTGCGATTGCGAATAAGCTCCAAGGAGACGGACTTATTCATTACGTGCAGAAGTCGCTTGGCGTATGGCTCGGAAGTGTGGTTGGTCTGTTGTTTCTGTTCTACTTTTTTTTCTGTCATGTGACGTTAACAAGCGAGATGAGCCAGTTCATGACGACGCAGATGATTCCGGAAACACCTGCTAATGCGGTCATCATATTGTTCATGACAGTCGTCATAATTGCATACCGCTATGGGGTGGAGGCTTTCGCCCGAATGGGAGAGCTGCTGTTCCCAATCTTCGTGCTGTTCTTCTTGTTTCTTGTGGTGCTCCTGCTGCCTCAGATTGAAACAGACAACCTGAAACCAATTCTGGCAAAAGGTTTTATTCCGGTGCTAAATGGCATGAGGCAGCCCTATTCCGTCGGTTTTACGGAGATGATCGTCTTATTGATGATTGCTCCCCGCGTGATCGGCGCAAATAAGATGAAGCCCATTATGACCGGATTTGCCATCAGCTCTGCAGTGCTGTTCATTACGATGCTGCTATGCGTGTATGTGCTTGGCCCTAATTTGATGATAACCAAATTTTATCCGACCTTCGTGCTTGCGCAAAAGCTGACGATCGGCAATTTTTTGGAACGAATGGAGGCCGTATTGGCATTCATTTGGATTATTACGGTTTATTTTAAAACGCTGCTATATTTCTACGCTTTGGTGCAAGGCATCGCCGAGCTGATGCGATTGAAGGAGAGCAATATGCTGACGATACCGCTTGGGATGATCATACTTGTGTTTTCAACCATGGTGATGCCAAATACGACGACCTATTACTACATCATTGATCATTATTGGGCGTGGTTCGATATGACCTTTTGTGTGGCGCTGCCGCTTCTGCTGCTTGGTTGGATTTATGCGAAAGGAATGGTCATCAAGGAAGAGAAGAAGGGCATTGGACCATCTGAATGAGCATGAAAGTGGACGGGTGAGAGGTTAAATGGCTCCAGGTGTGGGCTGCAGGTAAAAATGAGCAAACGCACAATTTATATAATCGCCTATACCGATTGTGCGTTTATACATAGGATACTGTACCTTAAGAAAAAGGAGATGAACAAATGAGCTATGGAGTAGCAGGTGCAAACACTGGACACTGTGCACCATCTTACCCTGTTGCAGGTGTTGGAACTGGACCTTGCGGAACTGGAGTCGGCGGCGCATTCTCGGGCTTAGGAATTATACTTGTACTTTTCATTCTGCTTGTAATTATATCCCGTGCTTGCCTGTTTTAGTAAACCAACGCTTGCTTGCTAATCAGTATAAATGCGTATCCGCTATTTAATGGCAGGATCAAACTTATAAGTTTGATATTCCGAAAATAAAAACCCCCAGTCGACTGGGGGTTTTGCCATGCCATGCCGCGTCGTGATGTGCTCAGTAGTAGACTTAATCGCGAATCTCGGCGATCAGTTCGATCTCGACGGGCGTATGGAACGGAAGATCGCTCGTCCCGATCGCGGAGCGGGCGTGGCGGCCGTTCTCGCCGAACACCTCAATAAGCAGATCGGAAGCGCCGTTTATAACGTATGGCTGGTCGCCAAAGCCCGGCGCGCTGTTGACGAAGCCAAGAATTTTGACGATCTTCACGATGCGGTCAAGATCGCCGAGGTAAGCCTTCATAGCGGCGAGCAGATTGATAACGACTTGGCGTGCCGCCTCTTGACCTTGCTCGATCGTTAGATCCGAGCCGACCTTGCCCTCATACATAAGAATGCCGTCAATGCGGCAATCGAAGCCGGACGTATAGATGAGGTTACCGGTTTGGTTGACCGGAATGTAGGAGAACTTGGGCGCCGTTGTTTCTGGCAGCGTAATGCCGAGCTCGGCAAGCTTTTGATCAATAATGGACAATTGGGGACAACTCCTTTGATGTCGTACATAGTAGGTAGATAAAGTTTTTCATTATTCGAGCATGCCGCGGGCGGCCACAGGAACTTTGCGAGGTTTATCGTCGGCATCCACGATGTATACTGAATTGTGCAGGTTAACGGTGCTGCAAATATGGTTAGGAATAAGAGTTAGCCGATCGCCGACGCGATAAGCGCTGCTTGGATGCACGGATATCATGCCGTGCTCCTCATTCATGCGCACAAGGACAGCACCTGGATCGCCAATAATATGGGCGAATCCTTGAAGATATAACGGAGCGTTGCCGGGCTGCACATCGGTCGCGAACGTCTTGCTGCCGCCGTCGATGATGATCAGATCGTCGGCTGGACGGCTGACCACCGTAGCATGCACGGTCGCGGCGCAATCCTCAAGCGAGCATACGCCGAAGGCGGCTTGCATCCGGTCTTGATAAATATAAGTGCCCGGACGGATCTCGGTCACGCCCTCGATCTCGGCCGCGTAGATCGCGGTCGGCGTCGAACCGACGCTGACGTCCTCGATCGCGATGCCTGCGTCGCGTAGCAGCTGCGCAGCCTCGCTCATAAGGCGGCCTTCCTCATGTCCGGCCGCCTGCAGATCAAGCGTCGAGGCGCCGCCAAGCATCGCGCCTCGGTACGTGAAGATGCCGCTCAAGCGAATGCCGCCAAGCGCATCGATCTGCTTAGCCAGCGCTACGGCGGCGTCTGCGCTAACGCCTGTACGGTGCAGGCCGGTGTCGATTTCCAGCCGCACCTCCAGAACCGTGCCCTTCGCGACTGCCGCCTCGGATAGGCGCGTTGCTCCATCCAGGCTGTCAACCGCCACGATGATGCGCACGCCAGCATGGCTAAGCTGTATCGCACGTTCGACCTTCCTCGCCCCGACCAGCGAATAAGCGATGAATATATCGCTTATTCCGCCTGCGGCCATCACTTCGGCTTCGGAAACTTTGGCGACGGTGATGCCCGTCGCTCCAGCCGCTAGCTGCCTCAGCGCCAGCTCCGGCAGCTTATGCGTCTTCGCATGCGGCCGAAGCGCGACGCCGCGGCGGGATGCTGCTTGCGCCATCGCTTCTATATTGGCGTCAATTCGGCTGTTCTCGATGACGATGCATGGCGTCTCGAGTTCATCGATGCCGCCGCCAAGCTTGCTTTTTGCCTCCATCTCGCTCATCTACGTCAGCTCTCCTTCGGAATCGTTTTGCTTGGATTCATCCAAGTAGCTGTACAATGTATATTTCGATATGCCCAAGTAACTGCATACTTTCTCGCCCGACTTCTTAATGAGGAACGCGCCCTTCTGATCCAACAGTTGAATAAATCTGATCTTATCCTCCTTGCTCATTACCGCTGCCGGTCTTCCGATCGTTTCTTGCGTCTCCTGAATGAGCGTATCGAGCAGATCGCCAACGTTGCTGACGAACGATTCGCGAACCGGCGCGAGACCGCTGGCGGTAAGCGACTGCAACGTCTTCTCGGCAACCATGAGATCGGTAATATCGAAGTTGATGCACAGAGCGCCTATAATCGTTCCTTCATTATTTTTTATGTACATTGAGGTGGAGCGGAGCAATCGCCCGTCCTTCGTCTGCGTAACATAGTTATGGCGGCTATCGCCGGCTGCCGTGCCGCGCATAATCTCAAGTCCAAGATTCGTGCCGGGATCGCCGACCTTGCGGCTCGTAACATGACCGTTCTCGATAACGACGATCGTACTGTCGACCGGCCTCGACCAATCATGGACAACGACCTCGCAATTGTCTCCGAATTGGGCGGCTATGCCTTGCGCCAATTCCGTTAGAAATAGTAGCTCCTGCGATATGGATTCCATTCGGTTCCTGCCTTTCATGCCTGCCTTCGATCATATGGTACTACCGCCGTACGTAGAAATCAAACAAAAAGTTAGCTTGGCTAAAAAAAAGTAAGATCATCCTATTCCTGAGGATGAACAAACGTAATAATTACGATATAATAGATGACGTACAAGATCGAATTACCGATTACATAACGGAAACGGGAGTATGCCTAGATGGAACATCATGAACGTCTTATTCCAGTACATTTGCTGTCTGGATTTCTTGGCAGCGGCAAGACAACGCTGCTAACTAGAATGCTTGATTATTATAAAGAACAAGGTTTGAAGCCTGCCGTTATTATGAATGAGCTTGGCGACACGAATCTGGACGGCCAACTGCTGGGCGAGGAAGTGCCGATGGCGGAGATGCTGAGCGGCTGTATCTGTTGCTCCATCCGCGGTGATCTTGGCGTGGAGATCAGCATGCTCATTGACGAGCATCGGCCTGACGTTATATTCATCGAATCGACGGGAGCGGCGAATCCGATGGAGACGCTCGACGGCGTAACGGAAGCTGCGCTTTACAAGCCGATCGATCTGCGATCCGTCATTACGGTCGTAGACGGGCCGGAGCTGCTTGCACGCTCGCGCAGCGGCAAGGGGCGCACGTTCAAGCTGATGCAGGAGCAGATTCGGTGCGCTACCGTTCTGCTGCTCAACAAGGCGGACAAGCTTGATCCGGAGCAGCTAGTCGAAGCCCAGCAACTGCTGGGTGACTTGAATCCGCATGTGCCTGCAACGGCGACCGTTCGCTGCGCAATCGACGACTGGAGCTGGCTGGAGCGGGCGATGAGCACGTCTGGAGCAGAAACAATCCGTCCATCCAAGACGAGTAACGAAGCCAACGAACGCGAACATCTCCACGAACATAACCATGAGCATCGCCACGAACATGCCCATCACCATTCGCATGATCATGTCATGGTCGTGACCCATTATTGGCAAAGTCCGATCAGCAGCGAGGCGTTCGAAGAACTTCTTCAGCAGTTGCCGGACAATATTTACCGGGCAAAAGGTATTGTCACGTTCACAGACGCCCCAAGCCGCTTTTTGTTCCAATACGCGTATCGGGAGTCGGATTTCATGCGAATCGAGCCGCAGGGCAAGGTGAATGATGTTGCCGTATTCATTGGCGAACACTTCGAGAAAGACTGGCTGCTGCGCCAGCTGAAGAAGCTGGAGGAACAGGGGCGAAATCAGCAAACGGAGAATTAGCTGCGAGCATATACCCAGCCGATTTTGTCGAATAATGCCATTTTCATGTCTATAGGACATCGTGCATGGGCAAAATAATCCAATAGAGGACGGCTTCCTCTTGAGCATCACGATTCTATAGGATGAAGGAGTGGCATACATGTCAGCAAAATGGTTCATACCGGCGCTAGCTTTATCTGCTCTATTGTTCGCATCCCCTGTTTGGGCGGCAGCAATTCCAGAGGCTAACGTCTCTGAGCAGCAAGCGCAAACGCCGGGAGACGCGAAGCAGGAGCATCATCATGGGCATATGACGCGCAAAGATTTCGAAGCGCACCGCCTTGAGCGCCTGAAAGAGATGGCGCAATACTTCGGCATTGACACATCGGGCAAGACGGCGCAGCAGCTTAAGCAGGAGCTAGAGGTTGCGAAGACGTCCAATAAGGACAAATGGGAAGCCTATAAGGCTGAGCATAAAGCGAGAAGGCTGGAGCATCTACGCGATATTGCCGCCAAGCACGGCATCAAGACGGACGGCAAGAGCGAAGAGCAACTGCGCGAAGAATTGTACAAGCTCCACGGCGGCAGAAGCAGAGGTCATGGCGAGCAGCCTTCCGGCGGCTGGCATATTCATGAGCAGGATGGGGAGCAGGAACAGAAGAAGCAGCAGCAGGTCGAAGAAGCCAAGTAGCAGTCATAATTGCTGCTGGCTAATAATGAAGAACCGTTAGACAAGCGATTTGCTTGCTTAACGGTTCTTTTTGCATGGAATGATGTATAAACATGTGACACTCTCTGCGTGGCGCTTTTTGTCGATTATTTTACAAGTAAACTTATACAAATAGCATTGTAATGACTATATTTTGTCAAGTATACTAGATCCATATCATATTTTGACATATTACGTCGATTTATGCTTGTCCAACATGGAGGGACGGATAGAGTAATGAGGAAGTTTCGCTTAAGCATCGCCCAGAAGCTTGTCATATCCTTAGGGATGCTTATACTCCTATCATTCGGAACATTGGTTTCGGTCCATCTTGGCAAGCTTTACGATACGAATCTGAAAGAGAGCGAGCTGCTCGCACAGACCGAGTCCATGGCATACTCCCATCGGTTCTCGAAGGAAATCGATGAGACGATTGCGATGCTCGAAACGTTAAGAACAACGATGACGCAGATGCGGCAGGATCAAACGCAAAATCGTGAAAGTGTTGTCCAAGTGCTGCAGAAGGTGCTGGAAGAGCATCCGGATGTGCTTGGCATATATACATTATGGGAAACCGATGCATTCGATGGGCAGGACGCGCTGCATCGAAACCGGCTAAGCTATGACGACGAGACCGGAAGGTTCATCCCTTATGCCGTTCGCATGGGAGATGAAATTGCAGTACTGCCTGTTCAGAACTACGAGGACGGGGTCGAAGGCGCATTTTATCAAATTCCGAAACAAACGAAGCGGTTTTCAATTATTGAGCCTTTTATGTATGAAGTAGAAGGCAGGCAGCTGCCAATGACTTCACTAGTGCTGCCGATTTTGGACGATCAAGGCGAATTTCTAGGAATGGTTGGCGCCGATTATTCGCTTGAGGAAGTTCAGGCGCAGATCGAGAAGATCCATCCGCTTGGCGGCTATGTGAATATTATTACATCCGGCAATCGATATCTTGCTAACGGAAGCAATTCCGAGCTTGTAATGAAGCCTTACCTATCGTGGCCAGGCGAAGAAGGGAACGAGCTGCTGAGAAGCGATAAGCCGGAGCTGTATTATACGGATGATCATGAGCAGACAGGGAAAGTGTTCAGATTGTTTTATCCCATTCCGATCAAGGATCAGCTGTGGCATTTCGAAACGATTATTCCAAAAGATAATATGCTGGCGGATTTCAAAAAAAGCTTAGCCGATTCGATCCTTATTTCCATTGTTGCGCTATTCCTGGTGTCTATTATTATTATTTTTTTGGTCCGCATCATTATATTGGAAAACATCCGCAAGGTCATTCATGTAACGAGCGCTGTTGCGGCGGGCATTATGGACCATAAGCTTGACATTCAATCGAATGACGAGTTCGAATACATGGCGCACCAGTTCAACAAAATGATTGATCACCGCATTGAGGCGGAGCAGTTGATCGAATACCAGGCGACACATGATCTGCTGACCAGCCTGCCGAATCGCAACGCTTATCATCGTTATATTGAAAACCTACTATTATCCGGCATACCTCGCCAAGGACATCTTGTGCTGCTGTTTATCGATTTGGACCGTTTCAAGGTCATTAACGATACACTCGATTATGGAAGCGGCGATAAGCTGTTGAAGCAGATTGCCGATCGGATCGTCCAAGCGGTAGGTACGCAAGGCAAAGTGTTCCGCTTCGGCGGCGACGAGTTCATTGCTCTGCTGGAGGATGTCAATCATCTGCATCGGACGCTGATGCTGGCTGACGACGTTCTGTCGGCAATTTCCGAGCAGCTCGTCATTAATGAGCGGATGTTCTACATTACGGCGAGCATCGGAATGAGTATTAAGAGCGAGCTGGGGATGGAGACGGGCGATCAGCTTGTGAAAGAAGCGGATATTGCCATGTACGTGGCGAAGAAGGAACGAAACACTTCGAAAATGTACTCGCCGTCCATGAACGATGTTCCGAAGAAAGAGCTTATGCTCGAGAACAGCCTGTACAAAGCGCTTGAGAAAGGCCAATTCACCCTCTTCTATCAACCGAAAATTGATATGACGACGGGCCGGATTTACGGCGCGGAAGCGCTCATCAGGTGGAAGCACCCGGAATTCGGCATGGTGTCGCCGCTGGACTTCATCCCGATTGCGGAGAAAACGGGCTTCATCATTCCGCTTGGGGAATGGGTGCTGCATACAGCTTGCCAGCAAATCCGCGAATGGGAGCGGATGGGGATGACGGACATGTCCGTCAGCGTAAATATGTCGATGCTGCAGTTCCAGCAAAAGCATATCGTCCATACGATCGAACACATTATTTCCAACGCCGGCATCAGGCCGGGGCAGATCGAATTGGAAATAACCGAATCGATCTTCATGGACAATGCGGAGCATACGCTCAAAGTGCTGCATGAGCTTCAGAACCTTGGCGTGAAGCTGTCGCTGGACGATTTCGGCACCGGTTATTCATCGCTAAGCTATCTTCAAAATATACCATTGCATACGCTGAAGCTCGACAAATCGTTCATCAGCGACATCGTATCCGACTTCAAGAAGCAGATGATATTCAAGTCGTTGATCGTCATTGCCCATAACTTGAACCTGAAGGTTGTAACCGAAGGCGTCGAGACGCAAGAGGAGCTCAGCATTATTCGCGAGCATAATTGCGATGCCGTACAAGGCTATATTTACAGCCCTCCTGTGCCAGCGGCGCGTTTTGTGGAAATTTATTTGCACCATAACCAATAGCGAACAGGAAATACCGTCTACTAGAAGACGGTATTTCTTTTAGTACAAAGTAAAGCTATGATAAATAAATCATAAAAACATATAAAGGTGGAAGGTCAGAATGACTTTGTTCGAACAGCAGCTTTTTGCAAATCCGTATCCCGGAAGAACGCTAGCAATTGGTATGACGCCTTCAGAACAATATTACGCGCAAATCTATTGGATCATGGGAAGAAGCGACAATAGTCGCAATCGTGTGTTCGAGCTCAACGGGCAGAGCGTGAGGAACGCGGCTTATGATCCAGCGAAGCTCGAGGACCCCTCCTTGATTATCTATTACCCGATTCGGGTGTGCGGGGAGCAGCATATCGTATCGAATGGTGATCAGACTGATACGTTATATGACGGATTTACGCAAGGAATATCATTCGAGGACGCGTTAAAAAAGAGACAGTACGAGCCCGACCCGCCGCATTATACGCCTCGGATTTCAGGTGTAATCGACACTCATGAGCGCCGTTTCAGCTTATCGATCTTAAAGTCGAATAACAATGATCCGTCCGTATGTATCCGCAATTTCTATCACTATAGTTCCTTTACGCCAGGAATAGGGCATTGCATACATACCTATAGAGCGGAGGAGCAAGGCGTACTGAGGCCGTTCCAAGGTGAACCTATGGAGGTGCCGATTTTTGATTCAATCGAAGAAACGGCTGAATTTTATTGGCGCAAACTTAACGAAGACAACAAAATTTCGTTGCTAGTCAAGTTTATTAGAGTGCAGGATCATTCCGTACAATATGTCATACTGAACAAAAATTGATAAGAGGCGGGGGCCGCTAAAGGTGACGAAGAAAAAGCTGCTCGCGGCGATCGCGGGCTTGCTCGTAACGACGGGGATTGTCGTTGGCGTGTTTCTGGTATTTCAGTTCTTGTTGCAATCTGCGCCGCTTGAGACCGTCATGTCGGAACAGTACGGCAATCGCATGATCGACTTTGAATTGACGGATATGAACGGCAATATGACCCCGGTATCCGCATCGTCGGGCAAGCCGAAACTGATTAATTTCTGGGCTTCATGGTGTCCGGGCTGCCATGACGAGGCAGAGTCATTAAACCGCATCTATGCGAAGTATAAGGATGAGGTCGAGATCATATCCGTGAACGTCACGACGGAAGATACGGTAGAGGAAGCACAAGCGTTTTTGGATGCGTACGACATCCAATTGCCGGCTTTGCTTGATGAGGATGGCACGGTGTCCGCACAGTACATGATATCGGCTATCCCAACTAATTTTTTCGTCAAGAGGGATGGCACAATCCATAAAATCACGTACGAGATTACGGAGGCTGGCGCTGAGGCGTTCATTAAAGAGCTGTTAGTCAATAACGAGGACGATGAAAGCTAGATTCTATTATGGAGCAGCTATTCTCTTTCTAATTGCTGCGGGCCTTGGCGTCAGACGTTATTCGGCTGCTTTTCCTCCATTCGTATCGGACCATTTTGGAGACGGGCTGTGGGCGTGCATGATCTATTGCGGCGTTCGATGCTTGTGGGTGAACAAGAGGGTAGGATGGGCGGTCGTCATAAGCACGGCCATTTGTTTCGGCATGGAGTGCAGTCAGCTCTATCAAGCGAATTGGATCAATGAGATTAGAGATACGACCCTTGGCGCTTTGGTCCTTGGCCACGGGTTTCTGTTTGTTGATTTAGTCAGATATAGCATTGGCATTATGCTGGCGGTGATCGTAGATGGAATAATGAAACGCCTAAGTCCGCGGACTTAGGCGTTTAGTTTAAGTTTTTTTAGCAAAATAGCTATACGACTTGTCCGTCGTACATAACTCGCGAAGACTAGCTTGAATCTGCTCCTTGGCCTGCTCGATTGATGGATCCGCTAGCGGAAGCTTGTCCTTAAGCTGCTCGAGCCAGTAGTCTGACGTTTCGTAGCACATGCTGCTCCAGCCTCCGTCATGATCGCTTTCTTTCGCTCCGGTAATGACAATGTCTCCGAAGTTCTGGAGTTGAACGAGCGCGGACTCGTAATCCTTCTTCTGCTCCTTCGCATCAAGCCTGGCTGCTTTCCGTAATTGCCTTGTATCTATGTTGCCTGCCTCACGGATAAGCTCGTACAGCCTATAGGCATGTGTCGATAGTAGCCCGTCCCGATACCTCTCTTCTACCGATGTTCCACCCGATAGTAACAACCGAACGAGCGGAAAGGCATCGACATGAATGAAGGAGGCCTTCGTACCGAAAAATTTCCCGTACGCCGCATAACCATCCTTCACGATGCGAGTGCGCCAAAGCCAAGGATCGAGCTCTGTGCCCGTATGCCATTCATTATCGGCTGTTGCAGCGGTAAGTGAAGGATATCCAGCTACGAGATCGGAGAATGGAAATATGCGATAGCGGATAACTTGCTCGACAAACTGATCATAGGTTGTCTTACTCATTTTTTTTCAAAAGCCTCCCCGCAATGGATATGCTGAAACCTACTGTTAATTATATCCATTGTAAGTTTGGTTTGCTATAGACGATTAGGCCATCACCCATTGCCGGCAAGATGCGTATGCTGATTGTATTGAGGATTGAGCCTAGGGAGGAATCGGGATGGGATATTTTGTGGAAGTGGAGACGGATGTGAAGATCTATGTGGAGGACGTGAATCCGTCCAGCAGCAAAGTGATCTTCTTCATTCATGGCTGGCCGGCGAGCCATAAGCTGTTCGAGTATCAGTTCAACGTGCTTCCGGCAATGGGTTATCGTTGTATCGGTATCGACCTTCGCGGCTTCGGTCAATCCGACAAGCCGTGGGACGGGTATAGCTACGATCGGCTGGCGGACGATATTCGCTGTGTCGTCGAAGCGCTTGGACTGCGGAGCTTCGTGCTGGTCGCACATTCGGTTGGCGGAGCGATAGCGATCCGTTATATGGCCCGTTACCAAGGGTACGGCGTGAAGAAGCTCGTGCTGCTCGCCGCCGCCGCGCCTAGCTTCACGCGTCGTCCGAATTTCCCGTATGGGCTGGAGAAGGCTGATGTGAATAAGCTTATCGATGCGACGTATAATAATCGACCGCGAATGCTGCAGGATCTCACTTATATGTTCTTTTACCAGAATGTCGGCGAACCGCTCGCGGATTGGTTTTTTCAGATGAATCTCCAGGCAGCGGGTTACTCGACAGCAACAGTGCTGGAGTCGTTAAGGGACGAGGTATTGTTCGGCGATTTACCTTGGATTAAAGTACCTACTTTGATCCTGCAAGGCATCCATGACGAGATTAGCAAGCCGCCGCTGGCGGAAGCGCTGCATGAGGGGATTGCCAATTCACGCTTAATCTGGCTGTATAACAGCGGTCATGGATTGATGTGGGAGCAGCGGAATGAGGTCAACGACGAGATAAGCAAGTTTATTGATCGATGAAGCAACCTATAGAGATTGCGCCCCGTCTAATATGGAAAATAGAGGGGGATTGCAATGAAGCGATTAATCGGTGGCCGCTTTGCTGTTGCCGTCATATTATTGATCATGCTTGTCTTGCTTGCGGCAGGCTGCGGCGGAGGACAAGGCGGATATAAGGATAACGTCTTAATCGGCCATTTCTCGAGCTTGGATCACGAACAGGGGCGGGTTACCGTCGATATTTCGGAGTGGGCCCATCGGAACGATAGAGGGGGTGCTCAGAACGATTGGGGAATGGAATATAGTGGAAAGTTGTCTAGCAGCATGATTGTTCGCAATGAAGCAGGAGAGTCGGTTGATCCTGCAGCATTAAAGAATGGCCAGAAGGTACGTATCTATCCGCCTGATCCAACAGGCGATAAGCTTAAGGAGCTGCTGGTTCTGGATATGACCGAACAGGAGAAATATAAGCGGATGGGTTGGCTTGCGCGGAGCAAAAACCGATTTTATACGGTTGTGGCAAGCGGTACTGCTGCTGAAGAGCAATATGACTCTACGAACATGGAGCAAGAACTCCATACCGCCCTGCAAGGGGGGCTTTCGTTGATGGAATATGATCCGAAAGCAAATGAGCTTGTCGATGTAAAGGACGAGTTCGCGCTTAAGGCGTTCCCGGCCTTTCTCGTATTCGATAATGAGAAACTGGTTTACAAGACATATAAGACAGATGAATTGGAGAAATTTCTGCAATCGAAATAAAAGATGAACGGCTGGCTTAGAGGGAGGAGTGCCCCTTTAAGCCAGCCGTTTCTTTTTACCTTAGATCGTCCACTGTGAATGAACGATTGCGCTCACATACCAAGCGCCTTCATATTGCTCGAGCACAAGGATAAGGCTCTCCCAATCCATGCCTTCGTACTGGGCATCGAAGCCGCTGAAATGATAATCAACCGTGTAGCTATCAGGGAATACATCCTTTATATTGACGAGCGTATTGCCATGGCCGATAATCTCGTCTTCGCCGACGTTCTCTGCTTCGATAAACGGTTTGTCATAGACAAACTTATCGTAATATTGCGCGAAGGTGAGGGCGATCGGTTCGCCGGAGCCGTCATAAGCACCCCAAGTATGAATGGTCGCATCGGTCAGTGCAGGCAGAGCATCTGCCTGAAAGGTGAGCGCGGATGCTTGATCAATATGGGCATAAGGAGAGAATAGCAGCCCTTTGACCGGATGAACGAGCGATGCAAGCATCGTTAGATCTTTGTCTTTAAGCGCTTGAACAATAGCATCTGCGGCCTCATGGGTTGTCGCATAGGTTGTTGGGGGCGGAGCTTCGGTCTCGCTGACTGCCGGGCTTGTTGGGCTTGTTGTCGGCTCGTTCTCATTGGAATTGATATTGCCGCCATTAGCTGCACACCCTATTAAGAGTGCGGTTAGCGCGAAGGCAAATAACAGTTTCTTTATCATCCTAATCACCTCAACTGGTTATTCATGAATGTTATTGTATGATGTCAGACGTAATCGGCATGCGAATGTTGCAGGCGGACTTGTCATGAAAGCGCTCATTTGCTAAAATAGGCATTGTAACGTTTAGTAAATTTATTAACTAAATAGAAGGTGGAACATGGCAACGATCAAACAGATTGCGCAAGAAGCCGGTGTTTCCGCTGCCACCGTATCTCGGGTGCTTAATAACGATATGACTTTATCCGTCAGCGAAGAGACGAGAGCACGCATCTTTAGCATTGCCGAACAGCTCCAATATAAGCCGTCCCGATTGCGGCGAATGAAGAAAGAAGAGCTGCTGTCGAGGCAGCAAGTAGGTTTGCTTATGTGGTCATCGATTGAGGATGAACATAACGATCCCTATTTCTCTTCCATACGAAAAGGAATTGAGACGCGATGCGAAGAGCTTGGCCTCTCGATTGTAAAGGTGCTTCGCGGTAATGCTCGCGCTGAATGGCAGTCCTTGCACGAGTTGGACGGTCTCATTGTCGTCGGTTCGATTAACGATCAGGATGTCAATTCGCTCTATGCGCATCGCGACCGGATCGTGTTTCTGAACCATAGCACGCCTCCTCACGATTGCGATTCGGTCAATCTCCATTTCGAACAAGCGATGAAGGACGTGCTTGGCCATTTATTCACGCTTGGCCATACGAAGATCGCTTTAATCGGTGGGGAAGAACGTGTCCATTCGCTAGGGCAGCAAACGCAGCAAGTTCAGGTAATTCTCGATCCCCGCAGCTATCATTTCGAGCTGCTCATGCAAGAGCGAGACTTGTATCTTCCTGAATTTGCGATTACTGCAGATTGGTCAACCGGCGGCGGCTATGACGCTATGAATCGGTTGCTGGATCAAGCGGAGCTTCCAACAGCTTGCTTCGTTGCAAGCGATCCGATGGCAGTCGGCGCCTTGCGCGCCCTGCATGAGCGAGGAGTATCGGTCCCGGAGGAGATGGCGGTCATCGGATTCGATGATATCGAGCTGTCCGCCTACTTGAATCCGCCGCTTACGACCGTTCGCGCTCATACCGAGCAGATGGGCAGAACAGCAGCGCAGCTGCTGCTGGAGCGTATTGAAGGTCGCGAGGCAGCCGTTCATGTAAGGGTCAATACGACATTGATGGTAAGGGAAAGCTGCGGTCACGATTTAACGAAACTACATTAATAGGTTAGGGGATATTACGATGTCTATTCATTATGATGAACAGAAAGCATTATTCCATTTGCAATCCAAGGATACGAGCTATGTCATTCAATTAACGAAGCAAGG
The DNA here is from genome assembly GCF_056269195.1 of Paenibacillus sp. J22P218. Taxonomy (NCBI): domain Bacteria; kingdom Bacillati; phylum Bacillota; class Bacilli; order Caryophanales; family Paenibacillaceae; genus Paenibacillus; species Paenibacillus sp. J22P218. The sequence continues at coordinate 54,926 of NZ_JBWDNL010000009.1, read as the reverse complement.
TTACCCTGCGCACTTGTATTGGGGCAAGAAGGTCCGCGGCCTGCAGCTTGACCGATTGCTTGAGCTTAAAGAGCGCGCATCGTTCAGTCCAAGCACGGATTTAAGCCAGCTTTCGTTGTCGCTCGATACGCTGCCGCAGGAATATCCGACTTACGGAAGCTCCGACTTCCGGACACCTGCAATTCAAGTTGCGCTGCCGAACGGTTCGACGGTTACGGAGCTAAGCTACGAATCCCATACGATTCGCAGCGGCAAGCCGGCGCTAACTGGATTGCCTTCTGTATACACGGAGCAAGACGACGAGGCGCAAACTTTGGAAATAACATTGAAGGACGAGCTATCGGGTCTCACTGTCGTTCTTTCCTATACCGTCTTTGAGAACTTCGACGCGATTACTCGCTCGGCAACGATTACGAACAATGGCAGTTCAATACTGCAGTTGCAACGGGCGCTTAGCATGAGTCTTGATTTCGCGCATGATCGGTTCGAAATGCTGCAATTATCAGGTGCATGGACACGCGAGCGTTATGTGCACAAGCGCAAGCTCGAGCCTGGCATGCAATCTGTAGAGAGCCGCAGAGGCTCAAGCAGCCATGTGCAAAATCCGTTCATCGCGCTGCTAGCTGAAGGAGCCGACGAGGATCATGGCGATGTGTATGGAGCAAGCTTCGTATACAGCGGCAACTTCATTGCCGGCGTCGAAGTCGATCAATTCCATTCGGCTAGGCTGTTCATGGGCCTCAATCCATTCGACTTCAACTGGCAGTTGGAAGCGGGTGAGCAGTTCCAGACACCGGAGGTCGTTCTCGTTCACTCTGATCAAGGGCTTGGCGGCATGTCGCGCAGCTTCCATGATTTGTATCGCTCCAGGCTGATTCGCGGCCAATTCCGCGATCAGACACGTCCAATTCTCGTCAACAACTGGGAAGCAACGTACTTTAACTTCACCGCAGACAAGATCGAATCGATTGCAAAGGTCGGACAAGAGCTGGGCATCGAACTATTCGTACTAGATGACGGCTGGTTCGGCAAACGTGACAATGACACGACATCGCTGGGCGATTGGTTCGTTGACCGCAACAAGCTTCCTAACGGTCTTGAGGATCTCGTTAGCCGCGTGAAGAAGCTTGATATGCAGTTCGGACTTTGGTTCGAACCGGAGATGATCTCGCCGGAGAGCGAGCTCTACCGCGATCATCCGGACTGGTGTCTGCATATTGATGGGCGCAGACGGACGCAAGCCCGCCAGCAGCTTATTCTTGACCTAAGCCGTGCTGACGTTCGCGAATACATCGTACGCGTCATTTCGGATATTCTCTCCAGCGCGCCGATCACCTACGTGAAGTGGGATATGAACCGCAATATGACCGAGATCGGTTCGGCGCTTCTGCCGGCGGAACGCCAACGCGAGACGGCACACCGTTACATGCTTGGTTTGTACGAAGTGCTTGAGAAGATCACAAGCGCATTCCCGCATATTTTGTTCGAGAGCTGCTCGGGCGGAGGCGGACGTTTCGATCCGGGGATGCTGTATTACATGCCGCAAACATGGACGAGCGATAATACCGATGCCGTTTCCCGTCTGAAAATTCAATACGGTACAAGCATTGTGTATCCGGTAAGCGCAATGGGCGCGCATGTGTCAGCTGTACCGAACCATCAGGTAGGCCGAATCACGTCGCTTGAGACGCGCGGCAATGTCGCATTGTCGGGCAACTTCGGCTATGAGCTGGATTTGACGAAATTTACGGAACAAGAAAAGGAAACCGTTAAAGAGCAAGTGGCGCTGTATAAGGAAGTGCGTCATCTGGTACAGTTCGGCGACTTCTACCGCTTGCTTAGCCCGTTCGAGGGCAACGAGACGGCATGGATGTTCGTAGCGAAGGATAAGAGCGAGGCATTCGTTGTGTTAGCTGCCGTTCTTCAAGAGCCGTATCCGAAGCTGAACCGCTTCCGTCTGAAGGGCCTTGATCCGAACCGCGATTATGAGCTGGTTGGCGAGGAAGGCGCATACGGCGGCGATGAGCTGATGCATGCCGGCCTTAAGTTGCCGCAGTTCCACGGTGATTACGCTAGCCGTGTCTATCGTTTCCGTACGGTGTAGCAGCATCCAGCCTGCGGGTTAGTCACTTATCAGGATTTTCTCCCGTTATTTTTTAGGGAATGACCAAACAATTAGTGAATAACGGGAAATCCTCATGTTAATTTCAATCCTATCTGCAATACAATTTCCAGTTATTTCGTTCGAGCGCGCAGTTACGTAAAAAAACCGTTCTTTGACAAGTGGCGAGAATATCCGCCATCTGAGCAAGGAACGGTTTTTTGTATGCTTACTTTCCTTCCAGGCGTGCGAACACAATCCTTACGCTTGAAGACCGCGCAGGTGCTCGGCTAGCCGAGACCAGGTCTGATCCATGCTCGGAATGAGGCCCATCTCCACGGTGCGCTTCAGCGCGCCCGACGAAACGAATTCAACACGGTTAGTCAGCTTGGTCTTGCCTTGAACGTCTTCGAACGTGGCGGTTACGAGCAAACCGTCGTTAGCTTCGATGACGCCGTTCTCGTCGGATATATAATCCTCATAGACGAGCTTGTCCGGCGCTGCGATTTCGCGATAGATCGCTTTGCCCCATGATTTCGTCTGGCCATCCTTGAATTCCAGGCAATATTGCCAAGCCCCTCCTGGCTGGAGGTCGACATTGCATAACGTAAGATTCCAGTCCCTTGGCCCCCACCAGCGTACGAGCTGGGCCGCTTCCGTATACGCTTGAAACACAAGCTCCCGCGGCGCGTCGAAGCTCCGTTCGAGCATGAGGATGTTGCCTTTTGCCTTTGATTTTAGTTTAGTTGTTTCCTTCTTCTTAATCATACCGATCTCCTTCATTTAAATGAATCAGAGCTTTCATAAACTCCTAAAGAGTACATGTATTGTGCCAAAATAGCAACAGGAAGGTACGGACCGCACCTTCCTGTCGCTGTTGCTATAATGGATTGGTATGTAAATAGAAGGTCAACTAGGCTCCGAGTGAAGCAGAGAAAATGCCCACGAGCAATACAAAAATCAAGAAATAAAGAATAGTCACAATTAATGCCCATAGGAGAGCAGCTTTGTAGTAGTTCTGTTTAGTAGGATTGCCTTCTCCGAATGCCCACACGAACATCATGATGATGTTGACGATAGGGATGATGAGAATAAGCATTTGCAGCATCCAGTCCTTAACGCTGATTACCGGCGATACTTGCTGATTCGGATTGTACCCTCCGTTGTAAGGATTGACTTGCGGCTGATTGTTGTAATCCAATTGATTCGCTCCCTTAAGTTTGATTAACGTTGTCACACAACGTTCACATGCTTATTATAGCGGGAACAAACTTTATTACAATCCCTTTTTTGCTAAAATCCCCCTAATTTATTAAAAATACTACGATACTTGTCCTATTTTTCGCTAGAATAGTAGATTAATAGACATCTGTTCAACATTCGTTTTAGAAAAATTTGTCGATATCTTTTGCGTATTATCTATTGCTCTTGACGTTACGTCAAGTCTTACACTTAAGGCAGGAGGTGCGGAAATGGAACAAAGTATGAAGTCTAATCAGAAGTACGGTATAGGCGCTTTCGCGAAGCTGACGGGAGTAACAGAAAGGGCGCTTCGATATTACGATCGCAAAGGGCTGCTCGCGCCGTCTAGCCGCAACGAGCACGGTCACCGTTTTTATACCGAACAAGACCTGTTCCAATTGCAAAAAATATTAACGCTTAAATATTTGGATTTTTCATTGGAGGAGATTCGAAGCTATCTGGAGGAACCGGAGATCGATCTGCAGCACTCCTTGGCTTCGCAGTATGAAATGCTGCAGCAGAAGCAGAGGCAGCTTGAACGGGTGATGGAGACGATCTCGCGTATGCAGAAGCTATTGGATGGAGCGGGCAAGGTTGACAGCAACATGCTGCTTGTATTCATTCATAGCATTCAGAATGAAGAAGTACAGAAGGAGTGGTTGTCGCAGCAAATGCCGGCTTCCGTCGTCGAAGCTATCTTTATGAAAGGCATGTCCAAGGAAGCTCGTCTAGACCAGGAGAAGACGATGATTGCCATATTGCTGCAGTTGAAGGAGTTCCATCAACAAGGCAAGGACCCGACAGAGACGGAGGTCATGGAAAAGGGGGGCGAGCTGGTTGCTATGCTGGAAGGGCTGCTAGCTCCGATAATGGGCGAGCTTACGGAGCAAGAACGCGCTCAGCTTGAAGAGATGGGCGAGAGGGAGGGGATGATCGATCCCTTCTTATTCCCGAACGCTTTTACGCAGGAAGAAGAACTTTATTTCGCCAAAGTGTTCGAGCACATCGAGGCGCTTAAGTCGATTGTCGGAGGTGAGCGCAGTGAAGAGTAGGGGAAAGATGGAAACGGAGAGTACGGGAGCAGCCGGTATGAACGTCAGACAATTTGTTCAGCTCATTGCAAAGCATAAGCCAGCAGCATGGCTGATTGCAGCCGCCATGCTGCTGGGAATTGGAGAAACGGCTCTATCGCTTACGATTCCCCTGCTTACGATGGATATGGTCGAAGAACTGTCAGCCTCAAGCCTGCGGGCGGTAACGATTGCCGTGCTGGGGACGGTATTTCTGACGCAAACGGCGATGTCAGGTTTCTCGGTCTATACGATGTCCTATATCGGCCAATACATCATAAGCGGCTTGCGGCGGGAGGTGTGGCAACGGGTATTGAAGCTGCCTGTTCCGTTCTTCGACCGGAACAGCTCGGGAGAGACGATGAGCCGCGTTACGAACGATACGAACGTTATTAAAGACTTTATCATTGGACAGGTTATATCGTTTTTGGGAGGCATCATCTCGGTTATCGGAGGCGTTATTTTGCTGCTGACTATCGATTGGCGGATGACGCTGCTCATGCTTGTAGCCGTACCGGGTGCCCTGCTCATCTTATGGCCGCTTGGATCGAAGATGTTCAAGGTTTCCAAGTCGATGCAAAACGAGACGGCTTTGTTCCAAGGCGATCTAGGACGCGTGTTATCCGATATTCGGCTCGTAAAGGCATCGCTAGCCGAGCCATTGGAGAAGCGGCAAGGCAGCTACCGCATCAATAGGCTGCTGCAATTCGGCCTGCAAGAAGCGAAGATCGTAGCGATTGTATCTCCGCTTATGATGTCGGTCATGCTGCTCATTCTTGTAGTGCTGATCGGTTACGGAGGCGTACGGGTTGCGCAAGGGTCGCTAAGCGGCGGAGAACTGGTAGCTATCATTTTGTACATGTTCCAAATCGTGATGCCCTTCACGCAGATGGCCTCGTTTTTCACGCAGTTTCAGAAAGCGATGGGCGCATCGGAGCGATTGCAAGAGCTGCTGGATGAACAGCCGGAACAATCGGAAGCGGAATTGGAAGGAGTCAATAAGCACGCAGCAGCTGCGACTTCATCGGCAAATAAACAGGCAATCGAGTTTATAGATGTAGGCTTCGGTTATACACAAGACCGCCCATTGCTTCAATCGCTTACGTTGCGAGTCGAGCCCGGAAAGACGACGGCCTTCGTTGGGCCAAGCGGCACGGGAAAAACAACGTTGTTCTCGTTGATCGAGCGGTTCTATGAGCCAAGCTCAGGCCTCATTACGTATGGTGAGCAGCCGATTGCCGACATGCCGCTGGACGAATGGCGCGGACGAATCGCATACGTCTCGCAGGATAGTCCGATGATGGCCGGAACGATTCGGCATAACTTGACTTACGGACTGGATCTCGAAGCGGAAGACAAGCTGAGGGAGGCGATTGAGCAGGCGAACTTGACCTCGTTCCTAGATTCGCTTCCGGACGGATATGATACGGAAGTAGGCGAGCGGGGCATCAAGCTGTCCGGCGGCCAACGCCAGCGCTTAGCCATTGCCAGAGCGATCTTACGCGATCCCGATATCTTGCTGCTTGACGAAGCGACGGCACATCTGGACAGTGAATCGGAGCAACTGGTGCAGGAAGCGCTGCAAGTGCTGATGCAAGGCAGGACGACGCTCGTTATCGCTCATCGGCTGTCGACGATACGCGGCGCCGATCGGATTGTTATGCTGGAGAAGGGGGAAGTGACAGGCCAAGGAACGCATACGGAGCTTATGGAATCGCATGCGCTATATTATAAGCTTGTGCAGCAGCAAATCGTTGCGGACAGCTAGTCCATCGCCAATAGCCGTCCGCTCCGCATATGTCCTGTCGGACGGTTATTCTTTTACATATACAGCGTCGCCAATTGACAGTGTGCCGGTCTGCTCTACATTAGCATAGACGCCAAAGTTCAGACCGAATTTCTCATTCACGGTTCGCAGCAACGAGCTGTCCTTCTCCAGCCGATCAGGATCGATCGTAATCATGGAGCAGCGGTCGCATTCGGATTTCACTTGCAGTCTTATATCTCCGATATGCAGTTGTTTGCCGATCCAATCGCGTTCATGACCTGCTTCATTGTTGACGGCTATCACGATATTGGCTCTAAAGCGTCGGTAGTCCAACGACTTGCCCCAAGCGTCCTCAAGCAAACGCAGCGATCGATCCGTAATAATAAGTATGCCATCGCTATCTACAGCCAGCACGCCATCACGGTCAGGTGCATACTCCAGCAGGGTGAGCTTGTTTTTCGAATGGGATTCAATCTCAGCTAACAGCTCTTCATTCCATTCACGAATGCGGCCGTCTGGTCCAGTAATCTGGACCTTAGGGAAAGCATGCGCTGTGCCTTCGCCAACAAGCTTTGCTTTATATTCAAGCATCCCCGCATAATTGCGGGCGGTGTAATAACGATCCCAGCCTTCCTTCGTCACATCTATGAAGGCGCGCGCACGGTCGCCATGCAGGCCGTGAGTATCGACTTTACTCGAAGACAAGCTCTCGCCTGCGAAAGATTTGACAGGATATCTGTTCAATTGAACGATGGTTCCGATTGTTTTCAACGACATCGTAAGTAAGCACCCTTTCCCTCCAGCCTATTTCATAAAAAAAGGGCAGAGAAGCCGGTTCGTCCAAGCTCCTCTGCCGTATTCAGCATTAGTATAATCGAAAATGCCGCGAAAGAAACGCGCTACACCGCTGCAAGGACGGCGATAACCGTTCTACCTTGCCGGTATGAATTGTTTCACCCAGTTGCCGAAGCCTGCCGGATTACGGCTTTGGACAAGGATTACGCCTTCGCCGCGGAATCTGCATACGAGTGCTTCGCCGCTTGTTATGCTGGAGAACCAGCCTTTCGATGCCTTCTCGATCGTGTACTGCATATAGCTCGGCCATGCGACCAAATGCCCGTTATCGACAATGACTTCTTCGCCTGGAGCAAGATTAATCGCGTGTATGGCACCGTACGAGGAGAGGAAAACGGTACCTCTGCCGCTGATCTCGACGATGAAGAAACCTTCGCCGGAAAACAAGCCTTTCGCGAGATTTTGCATTTTCGTATTGACCTGAATACTGTCCGAGCCGGCTAGGAAGCCGTCCTTCTGCACATTGAGCGTGTAGCTTCCGTCAAGCTCGATGGATTGAATATCGCCCATTGCGGTAGGGGCGAGCAGCACCTCTCCATTTCCCCGTGCAGCGGTCATTTCTTGGAAGAAGAACTTTTCCCCGCTAAGCATTCTTCCGAAACCTCTCATTAGTCCGCCGTCGACTGTGCCGGTCAGATCGATCGTTGGCGACATCGATACCATTGCGCCGGACTCGGCTTTCACTTTCTCGCCCCGATTAAGTCCTACCCTCAGAAGCGCGAACGCTCCTTGGTACAGCACCTCGTATTTCATATGTATTCCTCCTATCAGTTGAAATGTTATCGTCGTTCACATAGGTTAAGTATAATCCATTTCTACCTTGGAGCGTTAGGTCTAACCATTTACAAGAAGCGTATCGCAATAATCGCAATTGCCGGTTTGGTTTGATTGCAGTTGCTTCTTCGCCCCGCAGCCCGGGCAATCGATCCATTTAAATGTCGGATTGACGCTTTGAGGCGGCGATGGGGCTGGATTCAATGGTTCAGGACGATTTGAGAGAGGTTGAGCGGCATTAATAGCATCGTACGCAGCCTGCCGCTGCGCTCGTTTCTTTTTGTCGCTGCGAGCAATGATCTTTACGCCTAATACGGTTAGTACTGTTCCAGGAACAATAAAGAGTAATAAGCCAAAGGTAATGATAGTTGCAGCATCTTCTCCAGAAGGAAGCCCAATTAAAGCAAGCATGAACATCATGCCAAACAGCAGTACAGGGACTCCTATAATTATCATAAGTATTCCCCAAAACATGGTTGAAGCCTCCTATCTTGTATCATGACAACTAACGGTAGGCAAGTGTCGAACCGCAATAATCGCAATTGCCGGTTTGGTTCTGCTGCAGCTCCTTCTTCGCCCCGCAGCTTGGACAGTCAATCATTTTCGGAGAACCGGAATTGATGTTGGGATGACTGCTGCCGTTAGCATTCGATGGGGGCGGATACGGTGGAGGAGGCGTGACAATGATCGGATTTTCCCGTGCATGTCGTTCAGCCTCTTCTATCGATTGCATGTAGCTCTTATAATTTTTTCTGCCAATAATAATTAGACAAATACCCGGAATGATCATAATAGCAATGTACACGGCTACACCTGATAGAATATCATTTAATTCATTTCCCATAAAAAAGGAGTAATTAACGCTTGCGCCTAACCCTATGAGCGTTAAAATAATGCCACACACTTGCTTCGCTTTTCCCGGTTTCATTTGGAAATCCTCTTCTCGCTTATTTGACTGTCAGCAGCTGTTTGTTTCGAAGCTTAATTTGTTCGCTTATCGTTATGATTTTATTTCGAAGCATATGTAGTGCGGATTCGCGATCTTCATGTCCGTTAACTGCGCCAATCTGGGAAGGCAGTTGATTGATATCCGCAATGAGATGCTGCTCCTCGGATACGAGAGACGGGTGAATGACGGGATCGCTGTATTGAATGAGCTCTTTCAGCGCAAGCAGACTTTTTTGGAATTCTTGCTGCTGATCCTCCTCCAATTGCTTTACTGCAAGGAGGGCTTCATGTATGACGACCTGCAAGTAACTCCAAGCCTTAGCGGAGGCTGCAGTTTGCCGCTCCCGCTCGATGAATGACCGCGCATATCGATAGATAAAAGGACTTGCCGGTATGAGAACGAGAATAAGTAAGACAATTCCAATAAGGATTAGCATTCAGCGCACGCTCCTTTAAGTGAGATTATGGCCGCAATCCCTGCAGAAACGTTGATTAGGCTCTACGTTGCTCCCGCAATTCGAGCATTGCAGCAGGTTATTGGTGCCGCAATGCGGGCAGAACTTGACGTCCGAGTCGATTTTCTCCCCGCAGCCCTTGCATGGCTTTGGAAAATCAGCTCCGCATTTGTCGCAATGCGTGCTTCCTTGTTCACAATCAGCTCCGCACTTCGGGCACGGATTGTACGGATCTCCGCAGTTGGAGCAGAACTTTGAATGGCTAGCCATAGGCTCGCCGCATTTGTTGCAGGAGTGTAGCTTTGGAGCGGGTCCGCCGCCTGAACCGACAGTGCCCGCGAAAGGTTTGCCGCAGCCGTTGCAGAAGCGGGAGTTGATATCGTTTACGCTGTTGCAGGAAGGACAGGTTCTATTAGATACGCTGGGCCCCGTATTCAATATGCCGCCAAGTTGGCCCATCTGGTTACCGAAGGCTCCGCCTAGATTAGTGCCCATTCCGAAACCAAGGCCCGCGCCAAGCAGGGAGGCCTGAGTGCTGCCTTCGTTTTTGGCTGCCCCTTCAAGCGTATCGAACGTTCTCTCTTGCTGGTAGTTGTATCCGATAATATCCATTTCGGCTTTGCGCGCCAGCGCGTCGCGAAGCTTGACGATGGACGGGTCATCCTCCGGCGAGCTGATGGAGTCAATGTAGAAGTTGTGCAGCAGGATGCCGAACGGCTCCAGCATCGTCTTCACTTTTGCCTCGACATGGGCCGAGATCTCGCTAATGTAGGCGTTAATCTCCAATATGCTTATTTTTTTAAGAACGAGATAGGAGGATAATATTTCATTGATATTCATCATGAGCACGCCGCGAATATATTTGGAAAGGCTGCTTTGCGTGAACTCGGAAACTGTGCCGACGAGCTTGACGAGTAACTTGCGCGAGTCCTCGATCGTAATGCCGAACTGGCCGAACGCTCTCACAGGCACGATGACATTGTATTTCGGATCCTGAAGCTTGACGGGGGAGGCTGTGCCCCATTTCACATCAAGCACGGTTGCACGGTTCACGTACCATACCTCCGCAGTGAACGGCGACTTGCCGCCAAACGGAATATTAATGAGATCTTTCAGGAAAGGAATGTTGTACGTGCTAAGCGTATGCCGCCCAGGTCCGAATAAATCGAGCGCCAGGCCTCCCTTGAACAGGATAGCCTCCTGCGATTGATTGACGATAAGCTGAGTCCATGTGCCCATCTCTTCATTCGGATATTTCCACGCAAACACGTCGGGACTTCCATCATATTTGACAACCTCTACTACTGCCAAATGATTCACCTCTTATATGCTGATAAATAAACACCTATGCCAATTGTATAATATTGCATATAGTTTGGCACTCCTTATGTACGACTGCAGCACTAAATTCGTTTCGTTGGAAGTGAATATCCAATCCATTCCAATTAATCAATCATGACAAGCCCCAGAGGAACATATATATCAGACAGGCTATTATAGGGGACTGGTGAATATGTTTTCTTTGAAAAAGATCGGGGCCATCGTTATCGGCAGCATACTCATCGCTATCGGGATCAATTTTTTCGTTGTGCCGCTCGGTATACTGGATGGCGGCATCATTGGCGTTGCGCTCATCATCAATTACGTCTTCGATATCAAGATTGGGTTGATTATGCTGATATGCAGCATACCGATCTTCGTGCTTGCATGGTTCTACAATCGCGAGCTGCTCTATATTAGCGTAAGCGGATTATTGCTTTCTAGTTATGTGATCGATTTCATGGAGCCGTATCAATATTATTTCAGCTACTATATCGAATGGACGCCGTTCACGAGAGCCGTAGTTGGAGGCTTGGCGATCGGAACGGGCATCGGCGTTATGCTCAGGCAGCATGTATCGACGGGCGGAATGGATTTGATCGCGGAATACTTATCCGAGTATATCAAGATTAATGTTGGCATCATCGTGTTAATTATCGACTTGCTCATCATCAGCATCGGTGAATGGATACTCCCTGGCGACAGCTTCTTTCTCTCGCTCATGACGATTACCGCGGGGGGACTTGCGACAAGCATATGTACTCTTAATCGTAAAGAATTGGTAGAGTGAGAAATCCCATATATGTACAATAATGCATTATTCAGGTACGATGATAGATAGGTAGATTAGACCAATATTTCTCTAAATAACAGGAGGATCTATTGAAGATGTCGACACATTCATTTCGTATTAAAATATTAGGCATGCTTCTGGCTTTGCTAGTAAGCGTGCCTAATTTTGCTGTGCAACAAAAGGTGTTTGCAGAGGCAGAAGCAGGACAGACGCAAAATCGCTATTTTGACGAGAATTGGAGCTTTGCCGCTGACGGAGCGGTAGTTATACAGCCGGTTATTGGACCGGACGGCGTTATTTATATTTTAACGGACAAAGGGAAGTTCTACGCTTTGCATGCAAATGGTACAGTCAAGTGGCTTGCATCGGTTCAAGCGCCAGGTAATGAAGCTGAGTATCGCACGCATATTAAACTTGGCCAGGATGGGACCGTTTACGTAGGATCTGGTGGGAATTTGGCAGCCTTTGATCAAAACGGGGCCAAAAAATGGGATTATGAGACGACATATCCCGGTTTTCGGTCTCTCGAGATTCAGCATGACGGTATGATTTACATACATGAAAATTGGATGGGAGATCTGCTTGTTCTGAATCCAAACGGTACGAAAGAGTTGACGTATTCATGGGTATACGAGCTCGTCAAGTATGAGGAAAAGTCGGGGGATAAGATCTATTTCACTACGAGTAAGAGTGAATTAGAGGGATCGAGGTTCGTGAACAGTCTTTATGTTTCGCAATTGTCCAACACTGGGGCTGTAGAGTGGAAGCAAAAGGTGGAGGGCAATTCAACATACGGCACATCAACCATCGATGGAGCAGGAGATATTGTGGTTCCCGTTCAAACTGTGAAAAACACTTTTTTCGAAACGGGTGTATATGAAAGTCCAGAAAAGGAGCCATCCGAGCTGATTGTAGTCGGCGACAATCAAATAAAGAAAACATATCCATTATCTGCTCGAACCTTGGCCCCGCCTGCTTACGATAAGGAAGGGAACGCATACATCGTTACGCGAGACGCAGTGCTCTCGAAGTTCGATGTGGCAGGCAAGCTTGAATGGAAATATGTAATTGATGGCCGAACGGATATTTTTGAGAATGGCCGTAATATTCTGGTGGAGCAGGATGGAAGCGTGCGGTTCTTCAGCTCGTTAGAAAGAAGAGTCAATGGCCCGGGAGGTGGCACAGTCACCTACTATGAGGATAAGGAGCAAGTTATACGACTAAGCAAGGACGGTAAATTACTGTCCTCATTCGCAGGAGAATTGCCATACTACAACTACACCGAGTTTGTTGGCGACGGGCTGATCCTTACTCATGATTATACTAGCGTGATTTTGAAGGATCTGGATTTGTCACAGCGTTCGCAATACTATATGGATCCATCAGTGAAGATGAAGGTTCAAAATTTAGATTCCATTATAGCTGGATCCAGCAGCGGCACAGTCGTATCCTTGAGCGTGAAGCAAGCGGCCAGTCCTGAAGCTATCGTTGGTCTATCGTTTGGAACACTTAGCAGACAGCTATCCGTTAATTTTCTGTATGAAATAGAGGCAGTTGTCCAACGCGGCGATGGGAAGAAGGAGATTAACCCAGCGGGCATACAGTACAAGAGCAACAATGAGCAAATTGCGTATTTTGACCAAAATAAGTTACGAACGGTCAGCCCAGGAGAAGTTGAATTGACTGCCGAGTATTCGGGATTCAAAACAAGTACAAGAGTGAAGGTTGAGGGAAATCCCGAAACGTCGAATCGGCCGACCGTCACATACAGCGCCGAACTAGGAAAGAAATGGGAGGTTATGCTTCCTGAATTGGATATTAAAAAGGGAGAGTATTACAATGCGCCTTGGGTTGCAGACGACGGGACTGTTTTTATAACGAACAACTTGGGGAAGCTGGCGGTTTATAGCGAGAACGGCACTTTGAGATGGGAGGAGGATTTGAAGCAACCGATAACCACCGAGCCGGTAGCTGGTCCTGATGGAAGAGTGTACGTCAGCGGAGATGACGGACTACTAGTTGCATATAACCCCATCAACGGTCAAAGGTTATTGAGTGTCAATAATTCGACTTCTCATAGCAATTCGATGCTGGATTGGGATCGGAGCGGAGTACGCTATACAGGCTATACTCCTAACAATCGTTATATTAATGCTTATATAACATCAGAGCTTAAGGCCGTAAATGCTCAAGAGGAGCTCTTATGGACGAAGTCCTTGGATGGCGAAATAGCGCATCGTGAAGCAGTGTTTAGCAGCAACGAGGATACTCTTTATATCGTATCGACGAAAGTGGAAAAGACAGAAAATGTACCAATAGGTGGTGAGTTCTCTTTGGTGCTCAATACCATTAAAGGTTATATGCATGCAATAGATACGGCCACTGGCAATACACGCTGGACCTATGTGCTGCCGGAGACGAAGAGTGAGCAATTCTACTTAAAGCCGGTTTTATTGGAGAACGGAACAATTATAATGGCAAATAAGAATGGTATTGTAGAAGCACTTGATGTTAACGGAAAGAAGATTTGGAAAGAAAATTTGAAGTTGAACCTGCTGTCTAACCCTTTCTTGAGCGACGAGAAGCCTGTTATGTCCGTATGGGATTTTGGAAATCCAAAGTTGGAGCAAAAGGGGAACGTAAATGTATTAACTATCCAGGAACATGCGGAATCGTTAAGCCAGCGAGGCGATGAACTGCTAATGTGGATAAATGAAAGCGGAGTAGACGCGCAAAACAAATTGAGATCGCACCATTTCCTGGGAGCTTCCGAGCTTAATGGTAACATGAAGTGGAAGTCGCCGCTTATAGGTGAAAATTTATATGTTAGCAATGTTACCGAAGACAATTTGTTTGCTGCCTACAATTACGAGTCGAGAGCTTTGAGCATGTATGAGGTCGCTGTAACGCAAAACATTCAGTTTACCGATATTTCCACGCACTGGGCGAAAGAAGCGATTGAACAGCTTGCGAGAGACCGTATAGTTGAAGGATTCCCAGACGGCACATTCAGACCGGATACGAAAGTATCCAGGGAACAATTCATCGCGATGCTGGCGAAGAAGCTAGCCGTTAAGGATGGTGAGAAGGACAGCACTGCCGTATTCCAGGATGTAGGATCGACGCGATGGTCGAAGCCTGTAATTGACGCAGCGTTGTCGCTTGGCTGGATTATGTCAGATGAGTTCGATGGCAACTTCAAGCCTCAACAATTGGTAACGAGAGAAGAGATGGCCGTATGGACGGCCAGGGCGTTAAAGCTGGAGGACAACGAGAGTGGTTTAGACTGGATAAAGGACAAGGACATGATTAAGGCAGAGAATAGGGGACTGGTAGGCGCAGCCGTCGCGGCCAGACTTATATCGGGCTACAGTAACGGCAAATTCGAACCGCAAAACTCGTTAAGCCGTGCCGAGGCAGCGATTGTTCTCACGCGGATTATTAACTAACTAGGCGGGGAGAGCAAGCACTATTTTGGATTTCGTGTTTATTCGCGATATTTCGCAATCAGCATATGGTACGATACGTGATGAAAATTAAGGTTTATTATCATGTTTCAGCCATGTGCTGGGAGGTCGGGACGGAATGATAAAGTTCAATTCAATAACGAGAGTGTTGGCTGTTTTATTGGCCTGTATGATGGTAGTGCCCGCTATGGGGGCGAACGCTGCCTCGGTCAAGCCGAAGCTAGAGCCTTATGCTCTGCCGGTTATAGATATTGATATCGATGTGCCGATTATTGAGCTGCCTATTGATTTACCGCCAATTATAGTAACGAAAGAACCTGCCGTTCTTCCATTGAGGTGGCAGCTGGACGGGTTCGAGATGACGGGAGATCCGATCGTTTCGCCTGACGGCACCATCTATATCGAGCAGAGCGATAAGTACACGTTCGAAGACGGATTGGCTTCGATTTCTCCGGCTGGGGAGAGAAAGTGGTTCTGGGATGCAGACGACTCTGCTAATTATAATCCGCTCACGAAAACGGCAGGTATTGGATCAGATGGTACGGTATATGCAGGATACATGGATCTGACGATGGCGTTTCATCCAAACAAGTCAGTCAAGTGGGCAATTGATGCGCCAATGAGTTCGAAGCCTGCGTTTGCGGCAGACGGAACGATTTATATGGGTTCAGGAGGAGCACTTCTTGCACTGAATAAGAATAGCGGCGCGATCAAATGGAAGTTCCCTCTACCGGCAGGCGAAGTAGCATCGTTTGCCCCGGCTGTTGCATCGGATGGGTCGATCTATTTCGTTTCTTCCTTAGGCAACCTCTATAAGCTATCGTCCAAGGGCGTTTTGCAGTGGAGCAAGGCGCTTACGGCCAATGCATCCATTAAAGGTAAATCCAACACGCCCGTTATTAACAAAGACGGATTAATCCTCGTTCCTGCTACAGATGGCAATTTGTATGGCTTCACTGCAGATGGAGTTCTCAAATGGATTCTTACCATTAGCGGCGCGGAGCAAGTATCCGCGGCCGTAGATAAGGATGGATTCATTTATGCGCTATCCAATTCGGGCAAGCTGATTGCACTAAAACCGAATGGCTTGCAGTTGTGGATGAAGGATTTGAAGCTGAGCTATGTCAATCCGATTCGGATCGGACCGGACGGAAATCTATGGCTGACGACAGGGAGTAGGCAAGTAAGAGCTTACGATAAGAGTGGCAATGCGATTTGGAAATACGATATACCTGATGGATATGGGTTCGATTATTCCCCTGTGTTCGGCAAAGATGGAACGGTTTACGTGCTTAGTTCGAATAAGTTGTATGCGTTAGGCAAGGTTGGCGTCGACAATGTCCATTTGAACAAAGCTTCTCTGACGCTTGAAGCGGGCAGCAGCGATGTTTTGCTCGCTACAGTGGCTCCGGACAATGCCGTGAACAAGAACGTTGTATGGGAGTCGAGCAACCCGGCGATCGCGACTGTTAACGCGCAGGGCAAAGTAACGGGAATTGCGGAAGGAACGGCAATCATCACTGTTCGCACCGTTGAACGCGGCCGCTCGGATACGGCGGCGGTCGTCGTTACGGCTGGAGCAGCACCTGAAGCCTTCTCGGATACGGGTGGACATTGGGCCGGCGCGTATATTGAAGAGGCTGTAACGAAAGGCATCGCGAAGGGATACCCGAATGGAACGTTCAGGCCTAACGGCAATATTACGAGGGCTGAATTCGCGGTCATGCTGATGAATGGACTAAAGCCGGATGTCCTAGGCTCCGCTCTTGGCTTCAAGGATAAGGCCGCCATCGGGTCATGGGCAGTCAAGGCCGTATCGCAGGCTGTACAGCTCGGAATTATAACCGGCTATACCGACGGCACATTCCAACCGGCCAAAAATATATCGCATACGGAAATGGCGTCGATGATCGTAAGGGCATCCGGCCTTGCAACGCCAGAAGTCGCAACGACAGGTTATACGGATGATGCCGTAATACCTCAGTGGGCCAAAAAGGCAGTTGCTACAGGCAAAGCACATGGGATCCTCGTCGTAGGCGGTGAGAATAGCCAAGTGTTTATGCCAAAGGCATTGACGACGAGAGCAGAGGCTGTCTCCTCGATCGTGAAGATGCTCCAATTAATCGAATAAATTGAGCTTAACTTAACAAAGCAAGCCCCAGAAGCGTTCACGCGACTGGGGCTTGCTTTGTTATAGTGGAGGAGCTAGACGTTGTATCTCTCGCGGATAATATTCATATGATGCAGCTCATGGCCGGCGATAACATACGCAAGCGCATTGACAGACATCTCATGGTTATTGACGATACCGCGTCTTGCAGGTGCGGTGATCGGCAATGTGCGAAGCAGAGACAAGGTTGAACGGCGAATGCTTGTATAGCGCTCGAGCAGTTCTTCGTTCGATAGGGTGTCGAAGGACGCGGGCTCTATATAATCATCCTGTTCGAAACCGGGCAGTGCCGTCCGGTCGCCTCTGGCAATGCGAAGCAGTCGATAGCTCATAATGGCTTCCGTGTCGGCGATATGCCCGAGCACTTCCTTCAAGCTCCACTTGTCCGCAGCATAGCGGTATAAGGCTTGCTGCTCGTTCAGTGAAGAGAAGTAGTTGACCGTATCGGCTTGCTGACGGTCTAGCAGCTCAATAATGTTGCCTTCGGACACAATACTTATGTATTGATTTTGGTAAGGGATGTATTCTTCGCTTGCGGGACGCGTGAACATGATGGAACCATCCTTTCGGTAATGGGATTATAAGCTAGTATAATAGATAAACCGCCTTGCCGAAAGCAAGACGGTTTCTTGAAGGTAAGCCGTATCGGTTATCGAATAGAACTTAGCCGGCAGTCACGGATTTCTTCTCCAGCAGACGCTTCAGTTCTTCATCGACCTTCGCATTGCGCAGCTCGTTCTGTTGCTCGAATGCATGGTTTTGCGTGATTGACGACGATGGGTAATTGCTCTTGGACAGCTCTCGCTGCGCTTCCCACTCCATTACCTTTTGTTCGATTCGTTCGAACCCTCTCGATGCTTCGCTGCCTTGGAGCGACTGCGATGATGGTCCGCCGGCAACACCGTCGCTTTGTCTAACGCGGGCAATCAGCTCCGTACGCTTGCTTTGCAGGCGCGTCTTCTCTTCTTTTAAAGTCTCGATGCGCATCGCAAGCTCGGCAGCGGCATTGGTTGCAATTTGCAGCAAGCGCGTTTTCTCTTCCACTTGCTCCATGTACAGCAGCTTCGCCTCGAGAGCGAGCCTAGCATCCGCTTCACGTTGTTCCGAAGCCGCTTGAATCGCTTTGCCCTCGTAATAAGCAACTTGCTCATTGAGCTCTGCAAGCTTCGCTTGAAGCATACGGGCTTGTGCTTGCTGCTGCGGCAAAGCGCGCTCAGCCCCCGCAATTTCCTCGTCCAAGTCACGCAAATAATGATTCAGCATCATAACCGGATTTTCCATCTTGTCCAACATCTCATTGGCCGCAGCCTTCGTCATATTAACTACACGTTGCAATATTCCCATCTTCATCAGCTCTCCCTTTATGATCCGTTAATTTTAGTAGTGATCCACAAATCTGAAATCTTGGTTTGCTTTTGGAACAACCAGCGTGGCGATTAAGTAGATGACAGCCACTGCTCCGAAGCTGAAGAACGATGCGATCACGACTAATAGTCGTACAATTGTAGGGTCAATGCCCATCCACTCGCCAATTCCTCCGCAAAGTCCCGATAGTTTGCTGTCCGTTGTTGAACGAAACAGTTTTTTCATGGTTAACCATTCCTTTCTGCCTCTCAGCTATACCTTTATTGTAAAGAGCCGAGGAAGCTTTCGTAACAGTCCACGGTCGGTTTTGGGAACTGGGCTTAAGGCGGGGAGGAGATGCGACGTCTGACGGGGGAAGCTTGTTCAGGAGCTTCTCTGCATAAGGACAGAATCCTTAGGCAGGAGCAGCGCCAGCAACCCAAGCAGAGGGAGGAAGGCACATGCTTTGATGATCTGCTCTACGCCGTAGGCGTCGATCATGGAGCCCATAACGACGGAGCCTAGTCCTCCTAGTCCGAACGATACGCCGAAGAATAAGCCAGCAATCGTCCCGACATGCCCAGGCAGCATTTCTTGCGCATACACGATAATGACGGAGAAGCCCGACATGAGAATGAGCCCGATTGCAAGGCACAGCAGGACTGCGCCGGTTGGACTAGCATAAGGCAGCAGAAGGGAGAACGGCGCGGTGCCAAGAATGGAAAACCAAATCACCTTCTGACGACCGAACCGATCAGCCAAAGGGCCGCCTAGGAAGGTGCCAGCCATGCCCGCGAATTGAAGGGCGAACAAGCACATTTGGGCGCTTTTTAAGCTCAGGTCGTATTTCTCCATATAATAAAAGGAATAGTATCCGCTCATGCTTGCAAGATAGACGAATTTGGAAAACAACATGAGAACGAGAATCGACATGACATACAGAATAAACGGCTTGCTGAATGTAGATTTGGCTGCAGCCTTCGCTTTGGCTTTCGGAGCGGTGGAACGGATCTGCAACCGATACCATTTGCTGATTCGCGTTTGCAGTACGATTCCAATGACGGCAAGCAAGGTAAACCATAAAAACCCGTATTGCCCTTGAGGGCTAATGATATAAGCTACCATTAGAGGCGCTAGGGCTTGTCCTGTATTTCCTCCCACCTGGAAGATCGATTGTGCAATGCCCTTGCCTTTGCCCGCAGCAAGATGAGCAACGCGCGACGACTCGGGATGGAGAACAGAGGAGCCGATGCCGATAAATACGGATGCAAGCAGCAGGTAAGCAAGCGAAGGAGCGAGCGCGAATCCGATCATGCCCAGCAGCGTAAATACCATGCCCAGCGGCAATAGACTTGGCATGGGTCTCCGATCGGTGTAATATCCGATTAGAGGCTGCAGCACCGAGGCCGATATATTCAGCGCGAACGCGACCCAGCCAATCTCGGCGAAGCTGAGATGAAGCTTTTGCTGAAATAACGGGAATACGGCAGGTACGACAGATTGCATCACATCGTTTAACAGATGCGCAGCGCTTACGCCGAGTAGAATCGTAAATGCTGTGTTTGTGCTTGCGGCGACAGCAACTCTTTGTGACATTTAAGAACATCCTCTCTAAATAAATGATTCTCTAATACTACAGCCAAGCGTGCTTTCGCGTCGTTGCGATAGTTGCTGGACTTTGAGCACGATTTGCTATAACGATAGAAATAGGTGATAGACGATGCAGATCCAATTAACGCTGCCGCAGGTTGAGATCGTTCAAATCGTGAACCGGTTCGAAAATATACTTCATTCTCATGAAGGACATTTTCAAATGACGATTCCGACGCACGGAACCTGCTATTTTACGCACGAGAACAAGCAGATAGCGCTAACGCCAGGGGAAGCGTTGCTGCTTCATCCTAGTGATCGCCACTGCTTCCATATGGGAGATGACGCGGGTGTCATTATCGCAATTGCGCGAGGCGATCGATTTCATGTCGCTCCCCCTGGTGAGCGGGACGAGGCCGCACTGCGCAAGTGGATCGAACCCGGTATCGTCAAAGCTTATTTTCGAAGATGGATGGATTTGGCCTTTGAGCATCCAAACGTAGAGCTGTTAGCGGCGCAAGAATCGGAAACGCGTATTTTGGACGATTTGCAGCAGCTTATGTGGGGGGCCGATGAACGGCGCCTGGTGGAAGAAGAGAAGCTTCGGCTAAACCCTGCTGACAGGCATTTGCTGCAGGCGATGGAGTATATTCGGGCCCATTATACGGAAGCTATTAAGATCGACGACGCGGCAGCCATAGCGCTGCAGAGCAGGTTTCATTTTATACGCTCTTTTAAGGCGGCAACCGGTTATTCGCCTTATCAATTCGTGCTTCATCTTCGGGTAGAGGAAGCGAAGCGGCTCCTTCAGCGTACGTCGCACTCCGTCACGGAAATCAGCTTCATGTTGGGCTTCTCTACGCCGAGCCAGTTCTACCGGGTATTCGAGAAGTCGGTTAGCGCGACGCCGGAGGGGTATCGCAACGGAGGTTAAGAAGGAGGGGACTGCGCCATGCGTTACCACTACGAAATTATCGAACATCAGGACGACCTGCCGATTCGGCTGTTCGTCAACAGCGTTGCGCATATCCCGTTTCATTGGCATAAGGAAATCGAAATCATATACGTGCTGCAAGGAGTCGTATCCGTTCATGTCGACCAGAAGCAATACGAGCTTGGGCAGGACGGCATTATTGCAATCAACAGCATGTCGGTCCATCAGATCGAGCGGACGAGGGAGGACAATGTCCTTCTGACCCTGCAGTTCCATCCCGAGCTGCTGGGCGAAGGCGTCAGGCTGGATTGCGTATCCGAGGAAGCGGGCGAGAGAAACAGCGAAGCGTACGACCGGATTCGCCGCGAGCTGGCGAGATTGGCCTGGGAGTCCAGCAAGAAGGGAACGGGCTATCGCAGCTTCTCGATGGGAAGCCTTCAGTGCATCGCAGGTTACCTGCTGCGCTACTTCTCCCAAAGCGGCGACAGCGCACAAGACACGGAGAGCAAAGCTTACGATTACAAAAGGCTTAGCCGCGTTCTGCAATACGTAGACCGCCACTACAGCCAGAAGATCACACTCCAAACGATGGCCGATTTGGAGCATTTAAGCCTGCATTATTTCTCCCATTTCTTCAGCGACAAAATCGGCGTGCCATTTCAAAAATATTTGACCTCCGTCCGTCTTGAGAAAGCCGCCGCCGCCCTAGCGGAAACCGGGGGCAGCATGACACAGATCGCTCTCGATTGCGGTTTCGCCAACGTAAAGCTATTCAATAAATATTTCAAGGAAAAGTACGGCTGCACGCCAAGCAGCTTCAGGGAAGCCGCCGCAATTCCGAAGCAGGCAACGGGAGACCGGAAGCCACTGACATACGACGAGTCACCGAGCGGCGACTATTACGAGACTGACACGATAAAAGCAATGGAGTCGCTTTACCACTATTTAGGCAAAGCGGATCAGGGGATTCCGGATGCCGGCGCGTCGTTGGTTACGGCGTCGCGGGACCCGATCTTCATAACGGTCGAGTGCTCGGACCAAGGCAAGCCGTATGAGCCTCATTGGAATAAAGTGACGACGGCCGGCAGAGCCGTGGAAGGCCTTCGTTCCGATTGGCGGGAACAGTTCGCCGCTCTGCAGCGAAAGCTGAGGTTCGGGCATATCCGTTTTCACGGTATTTTTAACGACGAAATGATGGTGTACCAGGAGGATCGGGAAGGCGCGCCAATCTATAACTGGGCTTATGTGGACAAGCTGTACGATTTTCTGCTTGAAGCGGGTATCCGGCCATTCGTGGAACTAGGATTCATGCCGAGTGCGCTCCGCCGCTCGAAGGAAACGATCTTCCTGTGGAAGGGCAATATATCGCCCCCCGCGGATCAACAAAAGTGGAACGGGCTGGTGCGTGCGTTCGTCGCCCATTGCGCGAACCGGTATGGAATCGAAGAAGTGCGAAGGTGGTATTTTGAGGTGTGGAACGAGCCTGACCTTTCCGGCGTATGTTGGGCGGGGACGCGCGAGGAATATTTCGCGTTTTACGAGGCTACGGCGCATACGGTGAAGGAGGTGGACGCGAAGCTTAAGGTAGGCGGCCCCGCGCTCGGCTACGGCTCCTTGTGGAACGATGACTGGGCGGAGGCGTTTATGGCTTATTGCCGAGAGAAGGAAGCGCCGCTTGATTTCTTTTCCTTTCACGTCTATTCGGAATACCCGCTGCGCAAGGATGAAACAGATAATCTGACGAGGATTATGCCGCCGACTTATTATTTGGATACGGTACGCAAGCTTCGATCGAAGATCGGCACGGACGATCTTAAAGAGCTTGGGCTTTATATGACGGAATGGAATTTTTCGTTGTACGACCGCAATCTGATTCACGATACGATGTTTATGGCGCCGTTCGTCGTTCATCAGGCGCTGGAGACGATCGGCACGATGAACGCGATCGCGTTCTGGTCATTCACGGACGTATTCGAGGAAAGCGTTATTCCGCCATCTCCATTCTATGGAGGTTTTGGCTTGATTAACCGGGATGGCTTGAAGAAGCCGGCCTATTACGCATTCGAGCTGCTTGGGAATCTAGGGAATAGGATCGTAGCCAAAGGCGAGGGGTACGTGGCAACCCGGGATGAGGGGGGAGGACTCCAACTGCTTGTCTACCATTACGTCCATGTCGACAAGCTGTTCGCAAGCGGCGACCGATCCGGCCTAAGCGAGCTTAACCGATATTCCGTATTCGAGGAAAAGGGGACCGCATTTTTCCGAGCAGGCCTGGAGGGACTAAACGGACACTATAAAGTAACGACCTATCGCCTGGACCGGGATCACGGCTCCGTCTTCGACGAATGGCTGCGGCTCGGCGCTCCCTACCATTTGACAGAACAGGAGATGAACTATCTGCGCGGCAGAAGCGGCCCGGAGATCAGGACGGAGCTGATCGAAGCTGATGGCCGTTACGAGTTGGAATGCGGGCTTCCTCCTCACGGCGTAGCACTGTATACGTTTGAGCGCATATTCTCGTAAAGTAAGAGCACCCCTGACGGATAGGGGTGTTTTTTGCTGTATAGGCATCGGCAGGGCAGGTCAATCTATTGCTGATCAAGGCAACATGGCAAAAAAGAAACCCGACAAGGGCAAATAACGACAAGAAAGCGCTTACTAATCGCGACTATACTGATAAAGCATCAGGTTATGACACATCAAAAAGCATGGGGGGAATAAACGAATGGATCGTCTGATGAAATGGATGACGGAAAAGTTCGCTCCGCGTCTGGAGGTCGTCACCAAAAACGTTTGGGTGGATTCCATCCAAGAAGCGATCATGGTGACGCTGCCGATGATTTTTATCGGCTCGTTGATTACGCTGGTTTCGATTTTGAAGGATTATGTGCCCGGCATGCCGGATTTATCGCCGATTACGACGTTCAGCTTTGGGCTTCTCGGCATCTTTATTTCGTTTTTGACGCCGTATATGGTCATGCAGAAGAAGGAGCGCCATAAGATCAAGCTTATTTCGGGGTTTGCTGGCTTGTCGCTCTTTCTGATGCTGCTGGGTCCAACGTTCGGCGAAGACGGAACCGTGCAGTTCGTGCTGGAGCGCTTCGGCCCTACGGGCATGATCGCGGCGTTGCTTGTCGGCGTCGTTGTAGCGGTAGTCATGAACGCTTTCAATCGCTTTTCCTTGTTCAGCAAGGATACGAAGCTGCCGGAATTCATCGTCGACTGGTTTGACTTCCTGGTGCCGATCGCCCTTATCCTATCTGGAGGATGGGTGCTGATTTATCAGCTGCATTTTGACATTTTCGCTTTGATCATTAACGTATTTGAGCCGCTTAACGCAATTAGCCAAACGTTGATCGGGTTTGTTTTGTTCAATTTCGTTGGCGTGCTGCTGTATTCCTTCGGCGTCAGTCCGTGGGTGATGGTCCCTATCTTCTATGCGATCTGGTTTCCCGCTATCGAGGAGAACGCGGCTCTTGTGGCCAAAGGGCTCGATCCGATCAACATCAATACGTTCGAGACGTTTTTCTCCGGTTGGGTTGGGGTCGGCGGGCTTGGCGGAACATTGCCTCTCGTTATTTTGTTCCTGTTCGCCAAGTCGAAGAAGCTCAGCTCCATCGGCAAAGCGACGGTTGTGCCTTCGCTTTTCAACATTAATGAACCGGTCATCTACGGCGCGCCGATCGCTTTTAATCCGCTTTTAATGGTGCCGATGTGGATCAATGGCATCGTGGTGCCTATTATCGTGTATCTCGCGTTGGATTTTGGTCTAGTCGACATACCAAGTCAGTTGTTCCAGTTGTGGTATACGCCGATCGGAATCTCGACTTACATCGTCTCCGGGCTGAATGGCTTGATTTTGCTAGCTGCCGTGCTGGCTGTGATGTTCATCGTATGGTATCCGTTCTACAAAGCTTATGACTTGCAGGAGCTCAAAAAAGAGGCGGCGGATTCCAAAGCGTAAAAGCCTCGCATAAAGGAAGAGGAGTGGGAGAGAAATGAAACTTACGACGGAGCAATTGCTGAAAGAGATGACGCTGGAGGAGAAGGCGAGCCTCTGTGCCGGACTGAACATGTGGATGACGAAAGGAGTCGACCGTTTGGACGTGCCTCCGATCCATATGTACGATGGCACCAACGGCATCCGCAAAACGAACAGCGACGAAGAAATGGGGATCACGGGCGAAAATATGCCTGCCACCTGTTATCCTACCGGTTCGGCTATCGGTTCTTCCTGGAACACGGAGCTGCTTCGGGAAATCGGCGTCGCGCTTGGCGAAGAAGGAAAGACGATGGGCGTGGAGCTTCTGCTCGGGCCTGGCATCAACATGAAGCGCACGCCTCTCGGCGGACGCAACTTCGAATATTATTCGGAGGATCCGTGCCTTTCGGGCGAGCTTGGGGCGGCTTTCGTGAACGGCCTGCAGAGCCGCGGTGTCGGCGCATCGGTGAAGCATTTCGCCTGCAACAACCAGGAGTACGAAAAGATGGTCACAAGCTCGGAGGTCGACGAGCGGACGCTGCGGGAAATTTATTTGAGCGCGTTCGAAAGAATCGTCAAGAAAGCGGACCCGTGGACGATCATGTGCTCCTACAATTTGCTCAACGGCACTTACGCGAGCGAAAACGAGCACCTACTCGGCGATATTTTGCGTGAGGAGTGGGGATATGACGGCGTCGTGCTGTCCGATTGGACGGCGGTGAACGATCGGATCCGAGGTTTGAGCGCCGGTCTCGACCTGGAGATGCCGGGGCCGGCCGAATACAACGCGAAGGCGATCGCGGAAGCCGTACGCCGCGGCACGCTGCCGGAAGCGAAGCTTGACGCGTCCGTGCGACGCATTCTGGAGCTTGTCCGGAAGACGACGAAGGAAAGCTCGGAGACGGCATCGCTTGCGACAATCGACTACCACGAGCTGGCACGGAAAGCTGCTGCTGAAAGCATTGTACTGCTTAAGAACGACAACCGCATCCTGCCGATCGATAAGGGAAGCATCTCCTCAATCGCCGTTATTGGCCGGTTCGCGAAGCAGCCTCGCATTCAAGGAGCAGGCAGCGCGAAGGTGACGCCGACGCGCGTAGACGTACCGCTTGATGAACTGCGCAATCTGGCAGGAAGCGGCATGTCGATCGTTTACTCTGACGGGTATCCGCTTGACGACTCGCTCGACGATTCTCTTATTGAGGAGAGCGCGAGGCTGGCCGCGGCGGCCGACATCGCCGTGTTGTTCGTCGGGCAGCCGGAATATGCCGAATCGGAGATGCACGACCTTGCCGGCATCGACCTGCCGGCTCATCAGACGAAGCTCATCGAAGCGGTCGCTGCTGTTCAGCCGCGTTGCATCGTCGTGACGAGCAGCGGAACCGCGCTCGCGATGCGTCCTTGGGTTCAGCATGTGCCAGGCGTGCTCCACTCCTGGCTTAGCGGTCAGGGAGGCGGCCGGGCGATCGCGGAAATCCTGTTCGGACTTGCAAATCCCTCAGGAAAGCTGTCCGAGACGTTTCCCGTCAAGCTGTCCGATAACCCGTCCTACATGCGTATTCGCGGGGAGAACGGCAAGCTGCACTACCGCGAAGGCTTGTTCGTCGGTTACCGATATTACGACAAGAAGGAGCTTGCACCTCAATTTCCGTTCGGGCACGGACTATCCTACACAACGTTCGCGTACGCCGATATGAAGGCAGTACAGACAGACTACGGTGTTACGGTAACGCTTAGCATCACAAACACGGGAGATAGGAGAGGACAAGAAGTCGTGCAGCTATACGTCCATGACGAGGAATGCAAGTGGATCAGACCCGACCAGGAGCTCAAAGCTTTCGAGAAGGTCGAGCTTGCTCCCGGCGAGACGAAGGAAGTCCGTTTTGACCTCGAAGAACGCGATTTTGCCTACTACAATACGAAGTGGGGAAGATGGGTCGCCGAGACCGGCTATTTCCAGCTCGCGGCAGGAGGTTCATCGCGAGACATCCGTCTACGGGCCAGACAGCACTACAACTTCGGAGTAGAAGAAATATCGCTTCATAAGTTCAGTTTGCTAAACGATTGGCTCAGCGATTCGGATGCCCGCGATATGCTGGAATCCCGATTGAACGACATGAACGCGCAGGTCATCGACAAGGTTGAGCTGGGCGAAGAGTTTATCGGCTTCTGGGGCGATTTTCCCGTGATCAAGATTTTTCAAATGTTCGGTCAAACGTGGCTGAAGGATAACACGCCGGACGAAGTGACGGAATCGCTGATCCGCGATTTTGAGCGGAAGCGCCGGGAATAAAGGAATGCGCAGCGCCTTGCTGATAAGGTGCTGCGTATTTTTATTGTTGGACGCTGCGTCCCGTACTTCATGCCTTTTAGCGGCAAGGCAGCTTGTCAAACTAGTCCGCATAATTGGTCAAGTCCCCTCATATGATTGGTATCAGTTATAAAACATTGTGCAGAGGGGATGATTTCATGCGTCGCATTGCATGGACCGCGGCAATCTTGTTATGTTTCTCATTAATAGCAGCCGCTTGCGGTACGAAGGACGCCGAGTCCGTGATTAAGGATCTCGACAAAGTAGTCAACAGTATGGAGAGCTATCAAGGAAGCGGGACGATGACGCTGAATACGAGTCAACAGCCGCTCACGTACAAGGTGGAGGTATCTTATCAGAAGCCAAGCTATTACCGGATTAAGCTGACGAATGAGGAAAAGGATATTACCCAAATTGTGCTTCGCAACGATGACGGCGTATTCGTATTAACGCCTAAGCTCAATAAAGTATTCCGCTTCCAAAGCGATTGGCCGCAAAATCAAGGCCAAGTGTACTTATATCAAACGCTCGTTCAAAGCATTCTCGTGGACGGCCAGCGTGAATTCGCGGTCGAAGAAAATGATTATGTGTTCGATGTGATGGCCAACTACAATAACGGTTCGCTTGCCCGCCAAAAAATTTGGCTGAACAAATCGAACTATCGTCCGTCGAAGGTAGAAGTCAGCGACACGAATGCAGCTGTCATGGTCGAAGTGAAGTTCGATTCCTTCGAGTTCGGACAGAAGTTCGATAAGAGCGTGTTCGAGACGGAAGCCAACATGAACGCAGCACCATCGAGCCAAAGCAGCGATGAACCGACAGTCGCGATTCCTGAGCAGGATGACGATAACGCATCGGCTGAGAATAGCGGCGACGATGCGGCGGTTCAAGAGGATGATGCATCCGCTGAAGGCGACCAAGCAACGGAAGGCGACAAGTCGCCGGACAATAGCGCCGTTGGCGGCGAGCAAGAAGGATCGGGCAATAACGGCGATCCGGATGCGGTAAATGAGGACAATGAAGAAACATCGGCTGGAACGGAAAATGATGCGAACGCGCCATTCGTTGCAATGGGACCGTCTTACACGCCTGAAGGCGCGACCTGGCAAGACATGATTGATATCGTGTTCGGCGGCAACCCTGGCGTCATGAACCGTTACTCGGGCGAATACAGCTACACGCTAATTCAGACGCAACCGAAGGATATGGCAACCTCGCTTGTCGCCGGCGATATGGTTGATCTAGGCTTCACGATCGGCGAATTGACAAACGCCGCGGATAATGATCAGAAGACACTGACGTGGACGTACGAAGGCAGTCAATTCCGTCTTACAAGCGCGAATCTGCCGCAAACCGAGATGATTAAGATTGCTCAATCCGTGCAAGGCGAGATCGATAAGTAATAGAAGCAGCTTACCGTAATTTCCAAGACGTTCTAGTGGAATCTGGATGCCATTTCATTGACAGTCTTAGCAGCAACGTTTAACATTATTTCTATTGATGTTTGCTGCTCGGACTGTTGTGGTTGTCAGATGAGGAGAAGGTGAACGACTTGGAATCGTTTTATCGCCCGACGAGGGTAGAAATAAATTTAGATGCGTTGAATCATAATTTGCAGGCGTTCAGGCAAGCGATGCCGGCGGATTGCCGGCTTATGGCATCGGTGAAAGCCAATGCATATGGACATGGAGCCGTTGAAATTGCAAGGGAAGCGGAGCGTGCCGGGGTTGATTACTTGGGCGTCGCCTTCCTTGACGAAGCGCTTCAATTGCGTAATGCCGGCATTCGAACGCCAATTCTGGTGCTCGGCTTTGTTCCTGCGGATGGGCTGCAGGCAGCTAGAGATAATGATGTGACGATTAGCTTGTTCAGAGACGATATCATTGAAGCGGCAGCCAAGCTTCCAGGAGATCGCGAAGGTCGCAAGCTGAAGGTTCATATTAAAATCGACTCAGGCATGGGAAGACTCGGTATCGTAGGCGCTAAGGCTGCGGAAGCTTTTATCAGGAAGGCGCTTAACGTGGAGCAGCTAGAGGTGGAAGGGATGTTCACTCACTTTGCCCGCGCTGACGAAGCTGACAAAAGTTACACGAAGCTGCAGCATGATCGTTTTAGTGAGGTTGCGGAGTTCGTCCGCCGCGAGAAGCTGCCTATCCCTATTATCCATGCAGCGAATAGCGCTGCTGGCATCGACACGCCCGAATGGGCGGGCGGGATGCTAAGGCTCGGCATTAGCATGTATGGCTTATATCCTTCTGCAGAGGTGAATAACCAGCGAATTGCACTTGAGCCAGTCCTGTCGCTGAAGACCGGAGTTTCGATGGTGAAGAAGGCGCCTGAAGGCTGGGGCATTAGCTATGGCACACGATATTTTACCTCGGGCGAGGAGCTTATCGGCACGCTGCCGATTGGTTATGCCGACGGCTTCAGCCGCATGCTGACAGGCAAGGCGTACGGTCTCGTACGCGGGGTGCGACTGCCGATTCGCGGCACGATCTGCATGGATCAATGCATGATAGCGCTTGACGGGGCACAGACGGAAGGTCAACCTGCGCCCGTTCAAGCTGGCGAAGAGGTTGTACTGATTGGTCGTCAAGGCACGTCGGTTATCACGGCCGAGGAAGTTGCGGACCAGTTAGGGACCATTAATTACGAGCTGATCTGCATGATTGCGGCACGAGTTCCACGGATTTATGTCAAGGACGGACAGGTCACGGCTATTACGAACGCACTCGCTTAAATCATTTTCCAAAAATTACATGTAGTTATTTGTGGTTGTGCAAAAGGATTTTCGCACTTTAAAGCGAATGTAGTATGACAGTTGATCTACCGGGATGATGCATGAAGACATACAGCATATTTGATATACGGCTGACATAGATATGTTTGAGTATAGTGTCGGCAATATATTGCAATAATGAGTATTAAGGTTTTGGAAAAGTTTTGGGGGTGCGAGTTCGGTGGCCAATGTGCAAAATACGAAAAGAATCATGATTAGCCTGCCCGATCATTTGCTGGAGGAGGTTGACGGAATTGTCGCCAAAGAAAATTCTAACCGCAGCGAATTTATTCGGCAGGCCATGAAGCTGTATCTCGTGGAGCGCAAAAAACGTCAAATCCGTGAGTCGATGCAGCGCGGATACATGGAGATGGCGAAAATTAACCTGAACATGGCCTCGGAAGCTTTTCAAGCGGAGGAAGAAGCCGATCATACGCTTGGCCGTCTCGTAAGCGGGGTGTAGAGCTTGATCGTAAAACGCGGAGATGTGTTTTTTGCGGATTTATCGCCCGTAGTCGGATCGGAGCAAGGCGGTGTGCGACCGGTGCTCGTTATTCAGAATGACATCGGCAACCGATTCAGCCCGACCGTTATCGTCGCGGCTATTACGGCTCAAATCCAAAAGGCGAAGCTGCCCACTCACGTCGAGATGGAGGCGGCAACGCATGGCTTTGATCGTGATTCCGTTGTTCTGCTTGAGCAGATTCGAACGATCGATAAGCAGCGTCTGACCGACAAAATAACGCATTTGGACGACGAAACGATGCGTAAAGTAGACGATGCACTGTTGATTAGTGTAGGCTTAATCGATTTTTGAAAAGTATAGGAGCAAGTCATAAATATGGTACGGAATGGCGACATTCCCCATGGTTTATGGCTTGTTTTTGTTATGTCGCAAGTCTTTATAGAAACAAATGGAAAAATAATGATAGACAAAATATTCAGTCATTTGCTATTATGAGCGTAGTTGGTTGTTGAATTCATATATGAGAGCAAGTTTTGCGAAGAACGCATGTGGTATAGCCGAAGGGCTGCCGCTGCGTTCTTTTTTTATGCGCTCGGGGGAGGAGAGGCGATGAACAGACGAAGGAATATATGGATTAGCTTGATTGCGGCGCTTTTATCGGCATCGCTCGTAGCGGGGCTGTATCAACTGCAGCGAATCCAAATGGAGAAGGAAGGAACGATTGCGGTCATTGTGCCGAGTCGCTTCATAAGCGCAGGCGAGAGACTGACGACAGATATGCTGACCTATAAGCATATTCCGGAATCAGCATGGGCGCCGAATATGATGGTTGACGCGGCAGAGGCGCAGGGCAAGGAGACGGTCATACCGCTAGGGGCGGGAGAGCCGATTCTCGATTGGAAGGTCGGCAGCTATTACTTGCAGCCGAAGCCAACGGAATCGACCTTCCAAATTCCGAAGGAGTATGTTCGTTCAATCTCGAATGGCATACGCGCGGGTGATAAGGTGCTGATCTACGCATCCGGTGAAGGAACACCATCACGAAGGCTGTTCGGCGAGAGTATAGTCGTGGCCTCCGTGAAGTCGTCTGGCAATGTCGAAATCGACAATATGGACAACCCGAATCTCATGTCGATGGCGGATGGCGATAAGGAGAAGATGTACGCTTCCAGGCGGGAAGCGAACGGGATGATCGAGTATTTGAATCTCAACATGACTGAGGAACAGTGGCTGGAGCTCGACGGGCTGTGCAAGGACGGGAAGCTGAAGGTTGTTGTTGCGTATAGTCCGGAGTCGTTGAATGTCGATGCGGTCGGCGGCGAGGGGGCTGGATCGTGAGCCGGCAAGATGCCTCGCTGGCCGCTTTCGTCGGGACAACGCCGAATATCGGTACGACTGCAGCCTCCTTTGCGACCGCCTATCGCATGGCGGGGGCAAGCAGTGATCCGATTGCCTATTTCTGCTTGAACCTGAAGAGCGCAAAGCTTCATCGTTTCCTAGGGGAGGATGAGCCCGAGGTGTCGCTCGACAAGCTCAGGCCGGAGCTCATCGCGCAAACGCTGACTCCGGACAAGCTGCGAAGAGCGGCCAGTCCGATTACGAAGCTGCCCAATCTACATGTCTTATTCGGCAACATGGTTAGGGATCAAGCGGAGTTTTTCTCACCGGAGGAAGTGAATCACTTGTTGGACGTTGCGCGCGAGACATTCGCGTACGTGATTTTGGATGTCAGCGCTTATTGGGACAATGCTGCTACGGTCTGTGCGCTGCGGATGGCAGATGTGCGGATACTTGTGACGACGCCAGCGCTTTCGCATTTTCAAGAGGACGGCAAGCGCTGGATTAATCAAGTATCGCCATTGTTCGGCGTTACACCCGATCAATATGAAACAGTTATTATACACAATTCGCATGGAAGCGGAGGTTATCGAATGAAAGAAATATGCAAGGAGCTCGGTACAACATCGCTCGGTCAGTTCAAGCTTGGAGAGTCATTGTTCAGTCAACTCGATGGCGGGCGCTATGAGGAATGGCTTCGCAGTGACGCACAAGGCAAGCAAGCAATGGACGAGCCTGCCAAACAGTTGATGCATCGGCATGGAATACACCCCGTTTTCAAGGCGGGCAGGACGCAGCCATGGCATCGCAAGCTAATGACGCATCGCAGAGGAAGCAGTTCATGACGGCCGGGCAAGGGAAGTTCTCGCCAACCGAATTCGCTGCGCAGGTTAGACCCGCCCGTATGACGGCAGACAAACCGGAGGGGATTAGTCATCATGCGGACAATGAGCCAACCGAGTTTCAGCGGCTGGCGGAAGATATACGATCGTACTTGAGCGCCCCGCAAGGATTGACGGAGTTCGAGCGCAAGCAATACACGGAGACGCTTAATCGGGCGGTGCTTGGCTTCGTTCAAGAGCGGGAGCAGGTGCTCGCGGTTATAACGGATCGCCTCATTCGGCTTCGCATTCATACGCTCGAGGATGTACAGCAGCCGTATCAGACATTGGCAGAAGCGCTGTTCGCTGAAGTAATCGGACTTAATGTGCTGGAACTGGTGCTTGCCGATAAGGAGGGGCTGGAAGAAATTCAAGTCGTGGGCAAGCGGATCTTCGAGGTGAGGGGCGGCCAGACGGCGGCTTCCGCTTATTCCTTCGAGAGCGTAAGAGACGTCGAGCGAATTCAGCAAAACTTAGTGCTGTATAACAACGACCGAATTAATCCGCGCAAGCGATGGGCGGAGGTCATGCTGCGGGACGGTTCTAGGGTAACGATGACCGGCTTCGGCTTCACCTCATCGCCAACGCTGACGATTCGTTTCTACACGGTGCGAAGCTTCAGTCTGGAAGCGCTATGCGCTCCCGCGCTGCGAACGATCAACGGGAGAATACGGAGCATGCTGCTCTCCGTATTGTCTGCGAGCTTCAATGTCGTCATTATCGGTGCGACGAACTCGGGGAAGACGAATCTGATGAAGGCACTCATTGCCGAGCTTCCAGCCGATGAACGGATTATTACAATCGAGGGCAGGCATGAAATGATGCTTGGCCGAGATTTCCCGGACAAAAATATCGTCGAGTACGAGACGGAAGAGGATGACCCGCAGCATCGGTCGGATCAAGCGTTCAAGCTTGCGCTTAGGCAGTCGCCAAGGCGGATCATCCATGCGGAAATTCGTGATTTGGATGCGAACATTTATGTGCGCGCGTGTACGAGGGGACACTCCGGCAGTATGACGACGGTCCACGCAGGTTGTCTTGAGGATGTCCCGGAGGCGATTACAGATATGTGCATGCTGGATGGACGCGGGATGAATCCCGATCGGCTTACGAAGCGGATCACGGAATACGTGACGGAGATCGGTATTGAGATGAGGCTGTGGCGAGGGCGGCGGATTGTAAGCCGAATTGGAGAGTTGTACTGGGAGGACGGAAGGACGATCGTAAGGGAGTGGGCTCTGTTCGACGAGGAGGCAGATGACTGGCGATTCCCTAGTCTCCCATCGTTAAGAGCTGCAGCGAGGCTTGCGAGATCAGGTGCTGCTTATGGCTAGTTGGTCTTCACTAGCGATGCTTCTGCTGCTGGGAGCTATCCTATTCATAGCACTGTACAGTCTACTTCAATTATGGATGAACAATCGTCATTTGCAAAATCGGCTCCGCTATAAGAATCACTCGGGCATTCGCTATCGACTAACCGAAGCGTTCAAGGGCAACGAACGGCTGTACCGTCATCTCTCCGAATTGCTTGAAGCGCTTCAACTGGGGATGAAGCCAGTAGCGCTCGCCTTTAGCTCGGTATTAATGCTGTTAGTCGGATTAGCCGTAGGCGGCTTGTTTTTTCAAAGCGCGAAGGGAACGGTTCTGTTCGGACTGCTCCTTGGCATGTTGCCTTATACGGTGCTGCGAGCGATGCTCGCAAATCTGCGAATGAAGACGCAGATCGATTTCTTGCCGGCGGTTGAGCTGTTCTATCAATGTTATCTCGTCACGGGCGAGCGGCAAGTCAGAATCGCATTGCAGCGGGCTATTGAAGAGCGGCGGTTGCTCGGTCCGATGCAAGCGGTATTCGAACAATTGTATCGCAATCTATCGGTGCGGGGCGACGATGAAGCGAGCTTGCGATTATTATCGGCGTCGCTAGGCCACATATGGGCTGATTATTTCGCGAACATCCTGCGAGTTGCGATAACGGAGGGTGTCACCATTACGGATAGCTTGAAGGAGCTCATTACCGATATGCGCAAAGCAAGGCGGGCGAACGAGCAGGAGCGGAATCGTCTGCTGGAAATTCGGATTGCGAACTTCTCGCCGCTGCTTTTCCTTGCCCTCTTCATCGGCATCAATATTCGGTATAACCGGGATAATTCCTACTATTATTACATGATCGATCCCGGCGGAAGAGACATGCTGCTGAACGCAATGGTGCTTATCTTTGCATCGTTCCTAATGGGGCTTTGGTTATCGCGCAAGAAGATGTGAAGGAGGAGGAGGGGAATGTTCTATGCACCACTTTACGGCATCGTTCATTTCGATTGCTGCAACGGTCGGACAGTTTCTATTCGCGGCAATCGCTCTAGGAGCATTGCTGCAGCTGCTGCCGAGACGACAGATGCGTTGGAAGCATCTGTCGCTGCTGAGCTGGCGGACGAAGGAGGCACCGGCAAGCTGGCTGCGGTTGTTCGGAGTAGTTAGGAAAAGCGCGGCATTCACTGAACGCGAGCTGCTGCTTGGCGGCTGCGGGTATACGCTCGATGCTGCTTGGTACGTATTAGCTCGTCGAATCGGGATTGCTGCAACGGTAATTGCTGCAGCGATCATCCTCCTGATCGCCGCGGCTCTGCATATAGTGACTGCCTCGACCAGTTATTTCGTCGGTGCTCTGTTAGTTGCAGGAATGCTGCTTATGGTTGACAAGACTTGGCTCTCCTCGATACGCAAGGTGCGGGTGCTTCGAATGACCAAGGAGATCTATGCAGTGAGCAATCAACTACTGTATTTGTCAGACTCGGCGCTTCATATCCACGCCAAGCTGCTGCGATGCATTCCTTTTACAAGAGCTTTGCGTCCAGAATTGGAGCGGTTGCTCGCTGAATGGTATCACGATGCGGGCGAGGCGCTTCAGCGGTTTAAGCGGCGGCTAGGCACGGATGAAGGATTAAGCTTCGTCGAGACAATCGACGCGCTCCGCCAGCATGAGAGCAGCCAGTATTACGATATTTTGCGAGCGAGGATTGAGGATTATAAGGAGAAGCTGGAGCTTGCCAAGGAGAGTAAGAAGGAATCGACGTCGTATGTACTGTTCATCATAGCAGGTATTCCCATCTTATATACGTTTCAGGTATTTATTTATCCGTGGGTGCGTGAAGGGCAGAAACTATTTCAATCGCTGAGCTAATGTAGAAACAAATTGCGTAGCGAGTTCATGGAAGGGAGGTGTACTCACATGCGAAATATTCTAATGACTGTCATGCTGCTTGTCGTTGTTATCGTATTGTTTAACACGATCATCGCTAAGGATACAACAGGAACGAGCAGCCAAATCGAATCCCAAGGCAATGCCGCAAATACGAAGATTGGCGCGCTTGTTCCATAATGAATGTTGTCGTCGTTCAGGAGTCGGAACATGTCGGAGGTGATGAAGTATGAGGGCTATACTAATAACGACTTTGCTGCTCATTACGGTTGTGCTCTTATACACGGCAATTGCCGAAGGAGACAGCGGAATGAAGAGCCAAGTGAACGGGGCTGGAGAGGCGATTAGCGATCATATAAGGCAGATGAGCCCATGAAGCAAATCTTATTGTTCGTTCTGTTCGCGGGGCTTATATGTTGGATGATGTTCTCTCCAATCTACAAGCATGTGCTTATCGTAAGGCAAGCCGTGCTGCAGCAGGAAGTCGACTATTTGCTGGAGGTAGGAGCAAGCGGAAGCTATGGCTATATTAGCGCTGCGATGCTCGAGCAGGCGAAGTCCCGGATGGAGGCATTCGGCCTGAAGCGGGAGTCGATCCTATTCGAAGTGAAGTCGGAGAGCGGGGTTAATGCAACGAATCCCAGCGCTCCCTTGCCGAGAGGAACGGGTTTGTCGCTGACTGCCAGCTATCCGTATGAAAATTTATTTCAAATTGACAGACTGATCGGCATTTCGCCGCCGCCCGCGAACGGGAGAATGAAGGCGTTCGGCATGAAGATGAGCGAATATGTGCCTTAAGCAGGAGTATCTAAAGATAGTTCGAGGAAAGGAACAATATCGTGTACAAGTTGCTGCTAATAGTCATGATGATGTCCGTATGGGGAGCGATTCATATGTTGCAGGTGGAGGAGGAGATGGCGATGAAGACACTGTTCCTCGGCAAGCATGCGATCAATCGGGCTGCCCATGCAGCCGCGCAGCAGATTGATGAGACGGCGCTTGGCAATGGCGAGCTGCGCATTGCTCCGACGCAAGCGGCACAGGCGGCTGCTGTTTATCTGCAGCGTAATCTGCGATTGAACGAAGCGGGGGTTCCGTTGCCGGATTCGTTTCTTCGCGAGCCGCTGGAGCTTGCCGTATTCGAGATTGTCAACTCGGAAGAAACCTTTCCTTACGTCTATCGTAACGATAGCTATGACTATGAGGTAACGCTTTATAGGCCAAGCGTCGTAATCATTGCAAAAGTGGAGTACCCGAGAGCCTTTCGCATACTTGAACCGATCCAATGGTATATAAAGGGGGCAGCCGAGCTCGTAGCAGGTTGACGCAAAATTGGAAAATTGGTCTAATAAGGGGAGGGAATTCGAGTTAGGAGCTGAACACGTAACGTATGAACAACTTACATATAGCAATGGATATTCCAGCAGAGCTGGTGCGGGAGCGAATTAGGAAGCTGCAATCAGCCATGCAGGCAGGGCACGTAGATGCGTATTTGGTTACGCAAAACGTTGATATTTATTATTTGAGCGGCTCGATGCAGAACGGATATTTATTGGTTCCGTGCAGCGGCGAGCCGTCCTTCTATGTGAAGCGAAGCCTATGGCGGGCGGAGCAGGAGTCGCCGCTGCGCGTGCGGGAGCTGGGCAGCTTCAAGCAGCTGAGGGCTACTCTCGAGAAGGATTATCCTGAGCTGTTAGGCGCGGGCCAACTGCCAAAGATCGCTTGTGATCTTGACGTGTTGCCCGCTCAAACTTATTTAAAGCTAGCCGAGCTGCTAGGCGTGCCGGATCGTTGCCGTCTGATCGATGGCTCGGGGATCATTCGTACGCTCCGAATGATCAAGTCACCTTGGGAGATTAGCCGCATTGAGCGGGCAGCTTTAGCCGTATCCGAATCGCTGGAGGAAGCGCTCGGCGAGCTGAGGGAAGGCGTAATGGAGCTGGAATGGATGGCTTCGCTTGAATATAAGCTAAGGAAGCGCGGTCATATCGGGCTGATGAGAATGCGCGGCTACAATCAAGAGATTACGACCGGCATGGTTATTTCGGGGGCGGCAGCAGCTGTACCTTCTTACTTCGACGGTCCTGCCGGTGGCCTGGGGCTTGGCGCTGCCTCTCCGCAAAGCGTGAGCCGGATGGCGGTTAAGCGCAATGAACCAATACTCATCGATATTGGCTGCTGCATCGATGGTTATGTCATTGATCAGACGAGGACGGCAGTTATTGGGCAACTGAGCGAGCCGTTAATGAAGGCCTATGAATTGTCGGAACAATTGCTGCTGGAAGCGGAGAAGAGTATGATTCCGGGAGCTATATGCTCGCAGTTATATGCTGATGCGCTTACTTACGCCGAGACAGCGGGATTGGCTGATCATTTCATGGGTTATGGCGCTGATCGAGCTAAGTTTCTTGGTCATGGCATCGGTCTTGAGATCGACGAGTGGCCAGTACTAGCCAAAGGGTTTGATATACCGCTGCAAGAAGGCATGGTTATCGCCGTCGAGCCGAAGTTTACGTTGCCGGGGCTTGGCGTCGTCGGTGTAGAGAACAGCTATCTTGTAGAATCGGAAGGAGCGAGAGCCTTGACGCGTACGCAGCTGGGGCTCATCGTACTTCCTTAAGAAGAAGGAGTCTTGCTATGAACAATGAACTGACAAAGCGGCTGCATCCCGACTACATCAAGGTGTACAGAATTAGCGAAATGATAACGAATGGCGTATTTTTGCTCATCATTATTACTTATTCGTTATTAGCGTTATGGAAGGAATGGACGTTTATTCCGGTTTGGATAAGCTTAGGCCTCTTGCTTTTATCGCTTGTTCTCTTTACGTGGATTATACCGAAAGCGAAGTATGCGAGGTTTCAATATGAGCTGTTCGAGGATGAGCTGGAAATAAGATCAGGGCTTATCTTCATAAGCAATGTGCTCGTTCCGATGGTGCGGGTACAGCATGTGGAGCTGGAGAGCGGACCGCTTATGCGCAAGTTTGATCTCGCGGCTGTCTCGGTTGTTACGGCCGCGACAACGCATAAGATAAGCGGGCTGAAGCTGGAAGAAGCGCAGCAGCTTAAGCAGCGAATCGGCAAGCTGGCGAAGGTGGACGATCAGGATGAGTGAGATACAACGCCGCAAGCTGCATCCCGTATATGTGTTTTTTGCGCTTGTGAATACGATCCAAGGCTTTATTCCGCTCCTCCTGATCGCTTTGGTCAAAGGGACGGCGTGGTCGGAGCTGGACTGGTATTGGTATGCGGGAGGCGGCGCTTTGGCCGCGTTATTGCTTGTGCTTGGATATTTGGAATGGCGCAAATTCGGATTTTGGGTGGAAGCGGATCGCATCATCATTCGCAAAGGAGTTTTCTTCCGTGATGAGAAGACGATCTATTTCACCCGCATTCATTCCGTTAACGTGGAGCAGCAGCTTGTGCATCGCTTGCTTCGCGTGGCACAGGTAAAGATCGAGACGCCTGGCGGCAATAAGAAGGCGGATGGGATATTGCCTGCCCTATCGATTAGCGAAGCCAATCATATTCGGCTGGTGCTTCGCGGTCAGATTCCTGCTGCTGACACTGTTCCGCGCAATCAAGAATTGGAGGCGGATGAAGAACGGCAACTGCCGCAAGGAGAGGAAGCCGTTCAGGCTTTATCTAACAAGCTTGCTGCCCAAAAACGGAGCAGTACTCAGGTAGATCCAGAGGCAGATCGCGACGATGCAGCGTTTCGTCTTGATGCAGTCAAGCTGCTGAAGGCGGCAGCGACCTCGATGAACTTTGGTCTTGTCGCGGCATTTGCAGCGGGTCTGTATTCATTCGCCGATGATTTCGTTCAAGCGCTGCTGCCTGATCACTTCTTCGAAAATGTCGTCGAAGACTCGACGAGTCTAATGCCAGGTTACTTCTTAATCGGCGTTATCGTCCTACTGGGCATTGCTGCGGCATGGGTGCTATCCATTCTGCTCTACATATTGAAGTACAGCGGCTACACGGCTAGAAGAGTAGGCAAGGAAATATCGGTGTCTTATGGCTTGCTGGAGAAAAAGACTTTTTTATTCGATCCGAAGAAGGTGCAGGCGGTTATCGTGAAAGAAGGGCTGCTTCGCCAAGCGTTAAGCCATGCCGAGGTGAAACTTCAAATCGTATCCTCGGACAAAAACGAGCAATTGATGCTGCACCCTTACTTGTCGCGGGCAGAAATTCCGCTGCTGCTAGAAGCGTTCGTGCCGCAGATAAAGGACACTCCAAATGCGGCCTATGCCGCTGCGCCTAAGCGCGCGCTTCTCTATTATGTAAGAAGCACGCTGCTTATAACAATTGTGCTCTGTGCGGCAGCCATCGTATTGTTTAAAGCCGCTGCGCTTTGGTCGCTTATATTGCTTCCTCTCGTACTGGGCTGGCGATATGCATGCTACAAGTCGGCAGGTCTTCTCCTGGAGCATGGGCAGCTCACGTTAAGACGAAGGTTTATCGGTCGGTCAACTTATATGATACGCCGTCCGCAAATCGTTGTGATGCGCGTGAAACGCTCGCGCAGTCAGATGCGCAAACAATTGCTTACGTTGTCCGTGCAGGCGATGGGAAGTCCATTCGATTACCGGGTAGCCTGTTTGGAGCAGACTAAGGTGGAAGAAGCATGGCGTTGGTATAGTCGCAGGACATCCAAATAACAATATACGTATAACGAATAACTGCGAGGAAAAATAATCCTTCGCAGTTTTTTTCATGACGAGTGAACGAAATGGGCTGCTGAAGCGTCAAAGCTATAGATAGAGAGAAGGAGGAATCGTTGTAGTGGTTGATGAGCATGGTCTAATACTCAAAGCAGCTCGCGGCGATTCCCACGCGCTTTCGGAGTTGCTGCAGCAGCATTATTCTTTCCTATATCAATATGTGCTTAAGCTGACGATGAACAAAAGCTATGCCGAGGACGTCACGCAAGAGACGATGCTAAGAGCGATTGAGAAGATCAGTGGTTTTCAAGGAAAAGCAAAGTTCTCGACTTGGCTCATTACGATTGCATCCCGTATCTATGTCGATCGGCTTCGCAGCAAGGAGCGTGAGCGCAGATGGGTGCAAGAGGAGCAGACGCTCCGAGCGATTCGTTACGAGACGCAGACGGTGCTCGGGGATTGGCCGGAAGCGCTTGACGCTATCGGGCGTATGGCCGGAGATATACGAATAACCGTATTGCTTAAATATTATTACGGTTATGCCCAGGAGGAAATTGCAAGCATGCTCGATCTGCCAGTCGGCACAGTGAAATCAAGGCTGCATAACGGTTTGAAGCAGTTACGGAAGGAGTTGGGTGATAATGGACAATGACAATTCCAACAAAGGGTCTGACGATGAGCGCTGGTTCGATAGCCGCGTTGGAAACTCCCTTAGGCAGTTCGATGATGCGCATAAACCCTATACGCCTGAACGGTTTGAATTCGAGGCGCTAGTAGGCGCTCATAAGCAAGCCATACGCCGGAAGCAATGGAAGGAATTACTGTTGCTTTGGCTGATCGGCTGCTTCCTGTTCGGAGGCATGATGTGGGTGCTGGAGCGGGATATTGTATGGTTCGCGATTTTACAGGCCATTATTGCATGCGCCGCAGTAGGTTATGTAGCTGTCATGTTCGGCAAAAAGAAGGTGAGTCATCGATGGAACAGATGATGCTGGAGTCGGTATGGTTCTGGTTGCTCCTGCTGCTCATCCTAGGTACGCAATCAACGTGGCTGTTCCTCGATGCTCGCAAACGGGAACGTCTTCCATGGTTTTGGGCGTTGTGGGGGCTGATTCAGTTTCCGCTGCCGCTCATTTTCTATTGGATCTTTATCCGCAGCGGTTGGCTTAACCGCAGTAAAGGTAACGACGATTAAAAAATTTGGAGGTGCTTTGCATGAACAATATGAATGAAACGATAGATTTGTCTACCCTTCTGCCTATTATTGCGCCGATTCTCGTTATACAGTTCGTCTTAATGGTCATCGCTCTTGTGCTGTGTATTAAGGCGGATCAAACGAGAGGGCCGAAGCTTATGTGGATTCTCATAATCGTGTTCGTTAGCTTATTCGGACCAATCGCATTCTTCCTCTTCGGAAGGAGAGACGGACGATGACCGTATTGCTGAAGGCGGAGGGGCTGACCAAGACGTTCGGCAGCTTCTCAGCTGTAACAAACATGAGTTTCGCTATTCAAGAAAGCCATTGCGTTGCCTTGCTTGGTCCGAACGGGGCAGGGAAGACGACAACCATTCGTATGATTGCCGGACTGCTTGCTCCTACGAGCGGACGAATTAGCTTTCAAGGCATACGAGAAGGCGGCAGCCAGCGTGAGTTGATTGGTTATTTGCCGCAGTCGCCATCCTTCTATAATTGGATGACGGGATATGAATATGCCGTGTATGCAGGCAGGCTATGCGGACTCGCTTCATCGGAGGCGAAGTCGTCTGCCAAGAATCTGCTGGAAAGAGTAGGACTATCTAAGGCTGCCGGCAAAAAAATCGGCTCGTATTCCGGCGGAATGAAGCAAAGGCTTGGCCTTGCCCAAGCGCTTATTCATCGTCCGAAGCTGCTCATAATGGATGAGCCGGTATCAGCGCTTGATCCAGTCGGCAGGCGTGAAGTGCTGAGCTTGCTTCGCGAACTGAAGCAGGAGACAACGGTATTGTTCTCTACGCATGTGCTGCACGATGCCGAGGCATTATGCGATGATGTCATCATTATTCGCGATGGACGAATCGCCCTGCAAGGAGCGATTGCCGCCATTCAGAACGAGAACCGCAGGCCGATTATCGAGCTTACGGTAGATAATGATGCCCACTCGCAGTCATGGCTTGCTGGAATGAAGCAGCGGATGAGGCGCGAAGGATCAGTGTCAATGCCCTCGAGTGAAAATTTAGCCGATTTGATTGATGACATAGAAGTAACTGCTAATCAAGGGCGGATTCAGGTGTCCGAGGTACAAGCAGCAAGGCAATTGCTGCTTGAAGAGCTTGCGAGGGAGAACATTAAGCTGTTGGATATGAAGGTAGGCCATTCTACCCTAGAAGATCTCTTCATGAAGGCGGTGTCCCAATAATGCGCTTATTCGTAATGATTCAGAAGGAGCTGCTCGAGCTTGTCCGCAGCCTCAAGCTTATTTGGGTACCGCTTGTGTTTCTATTGCTCGGCATTATGCAGCCGGTATCGAATTATTACATGCCGGTCATTTTGGAACAAGCGGGCAATCTTCCCGAAGGTGCGGTGATCGACATACCATTGCCGAGCGCGCCGAGTGTAATGGCTGGGACGCTGTCGCAATTCGGGACGATGGGTTTGCTCGTTCTTGTACTCGTATTTATGGGAACGGTATCGACGGAGAGGAATAGCGGGGCAGCATCGCTTATTCTTGTGAAGCCGGTAACGATCACCTCGTTTATATTGTCGAAGTGGTTAGCTATGCTAATTCTTGCTTGGGGCTCATTGGCTCTAGGATACGCTGGTGCATGGTATTATACGGAGCTGTTAATCGGTTCAGTGCCGCCTATGCAGATTATAACAAGCGTCCTCGTATACGGCTTATGGATTACGGTCGTGATGTCCTTAACGTTAGTGTTCAGCACGCTGCTTCGCAGTCCGGCAGGAGCAGCCTTCTCTTCACTTGGCCTTGCGGCGCTCATTACCTTGCTTGCGTCCTTGCTGCCGAAGCAGGCAGGCTGGAGTCCAGGTGCGCTTGGAGGCTTCGCCGCGAAGCTGGCGGCGAATATCGAGTACGGAACATCCGCTTTTGGTTGGTCGCTCGTAAGCAGCATTCTTGTAATAGTTGCAGCGCTTATGGTTGCGATCGGCGTACTCCGGGCATCGCCAGCAATAGATTGATAAGGCGTTAGCCATGCTTCATTAGCAAAAATCATAATTTCCAGCAGCTTCTCTATCTCGCGATTGGACACCGCTATTATTTTTTAGTAGGATAATAGTGATAGAATCAGCGGCGATGAAACAGGAGTTGAGGACGATGCTACAATTAGGCACAAAGGTCGTCATAGTGGCTGACCATTTCGAACAAAATTTACCCGTCGGGGATTATGGCTATATTATTGCTTATGACCGTAACGCAGACAACGTATTCGACTATGTGCTGCGAGTGCCGAAGGCGAATCGTAATTTTCTAGTTCCGGACGAGGACGTTGAGCTTGAAGAGGTGCTTATCCAAGAGGAGATCGATCGTATTGAACGAGAGGCTCTCATTGACTATGCGCTGGCTACGCACAACGAGCAGTTGTTCAATCGGATTATGAAGGGCGAAACGGAGGAAGAGGAAGCCGAGACGGCAAGCACCGAACCGGCTAGCCCTGCAGACTTCATACGCCAGATTAATTTGAAGGCTTGGATTTAGAGACACAGAAGACCGCTTCGTCCGTTATTTGATTAACGGGTTGAGCGGTCTTTCTATTCATCATGCCATAACGTTGATGTTATTCGCGGTCTTAAGCTATAATAGG
Organism: Paenibacillus sp. J22P218; assembly: GCF_056269195.1. NCBI lineage: Bacteria > Bacillati > Bacillota > Bacilli > Caryophanales > Paenibacillaceae > Paenibacillus > Paenibacillus sp. J22P218. Next base: position 10,678 of record NZ_JBWDNL010000009.1, on the reverse strand, counting down.
AAGATTGATTGCAGGATAAGCAACATCTAAACCTTTGAGAGAGGATCATGCACCTATGAGCATAACGATACAAGATGTCGAGCATGTAGCTAGGCTTGCGCGGCTTGAGCTGACCGACGGGGAGAAATCGCAATTCACCGAGCAGCTTAACGCGATACTGAAATATGCGGAGAAGCTGAACAGTTTGGATACCGACAATGTCGAACCGACCAGCCATGTGCTGCCGATTACGAACGTAATGCGCGACGACGTGCAGCGTGAATCGCTGCCGATTGAGAAAGTACTTCTGAACGCGCCAGACGAGGAAGACGGACAAATTAAAGTGCCTGCGGTACTTGAATAATAAGACTGGTTTATTTTGAAGGGAGGAACTACTGTTGGCATTGTTTGATTTGCGCCTTCAGGACGTACATAACAAGTTGAACAACAAGGAGCTATCGGTCACTGAGCTGGTCGATGCTTCATACAAGAGAATTGCGGAGACAGACTCCGCAATCAAAGCGTTCATTACTTTAAATGAAGAAAATGCGAAGCAGCAAGCGGCAGAGTTGGACAAGCAACTGCAAGAGGGCAGAGAGCGCGGCCTATTGTTCGGCTTGCCTGCGGGCATTAAGGATAATATCGTAACGGATGGTTTGCTTACGACTTGCGCGAGCCAATTCCTAAGCAACTACAATCCGATCTACGATGCAACATCGGTTCGCAAGCTAAAAGCTGCGCAATCCGTGACGATCGGCAAGCTTAACATGGATGAGTTCGCAATGGGCGGTTCCAACGAGAACTCGAGCTACTTCCCAACGCGCAATCCATGGAACACGGACTATGTGCCGGGCGGCTCGAGCGGCGGTTCTGCTGCATCGGTTGCGGCAGGACAAGTATACTTTGCGCTAGGCTCCGACACAGGCGGCTCGATTCGCCAGCCTGCAGCTTATTGCGGTATCGTCGGCCTTAAGCCGACCTACGGCTTAGTATCGCGCTTCGGTCTTGTTGCATTCGCTTCATCGCTTGATCAGATCGGTCCATTGACCAAAAACGTTGAAGATTCGGCTTACGTACTGCAAGCCATCGCAGGGTATGATGCAAGCGATTCAACATCTGCTAACGTAGATATTCCAGATTACACAGCGGCATTGACCGGTGATGTGAAGGGGCTTCGTATCGGCGTACCGAAGGAGTATCTAGGCGCGGGCATCGATCCGCGCGTGAAGGAAGCCGTTATGAAGGCACTGCAAGTATACGAATCGATGGGCGCAACGTGGGAAGAAGTATCGCTGCCGCATACCGATTATGCGATTGCGACTTACTACTTGCTCGCATCGTCGGAGGCTTCCTCGAACTTGGCACGCTTCGACGGCGTACGTTACGGCGTCCGTGCAGATGACGCGGCCAACCTGATCGATATGTACCGCAAGTCGCGGAGCCAAGGATTCGGTCCTGAAGTGAAGCGCCGTATTATGTTGGGCACTTACGCGCTTAGCTCCGGTTATTATGACGCTTATTATTTGAAGGCGCAGAAGGTTCGGACGCTCATCAAGCAGGACTTCGACCAAGTGTTCGAGAAGTTCGACCTTATTATCGGTCCTACGGCTCCGACGCCTGCTTTCCGTATCGGAGAGCAAGTCGGCGATCCGCTTACGATGTACTTGAACGATATTTGTACGATTCCAGTCAGTCTTGCTGGCATTCCTGCGATCAGCGTACCATGCGGCATAGCTGACGGGTTGCCGATCGGGCTTCAAATTATCGGCAAAGCGTTCGACGAATCGACAGTGCTGCGCGCCGCGCATGCATTCGAGCAGCAAACCGAGCATCACCAAATGCGTCCGCAGCTATAAGTGCATGTTCAAAAAGTCCGGTTTTCAGCATCGAGAAGGTTGAAAGAAGCTAGGAAATGAGAAGCGGAGCGTAGCAAAAAGCTACGTGAGCTACAATGTTTCCGGAGGAAACATACTTCGTAAGCACCGGCTGAATTCAAGATTCGATGTCGAGTAAGCTACCTGATAAGCTTCGTGATCAAAATTGGACTTTTTGAACAACCTCTATAAGCGAGCGATAAGCGGTTATATACGTTTACGAAGGGATCGATACGAATGTCTGAAGCAACCAAATACGAGACGGTGATCGGGCTGGAAGTCCATGTGGAGCTCCATACGAATAGCAAAATCTTCTGCGGCTGCTCCACAGCTTTCGGCGCACCGCCGAATACACATACTTGCCCTGTATGCTTAGGGCATCCCGGCGTACTGCCGGTTCTGAACCGCCAAGCGGTTGAATACGCGATGAAAGCCGCTTTGGCGATCAATTGCGAGATTGCTGACGTCAGCAAGTTCGACCGCAAAAACTATTTCTACCCGGATTCACCGAAAGCGTACCAAATCTCGCAATACGATCAGCCGATCGGTCAGAACGGCTGGATCGATATCGAGGTGAACGGCGAAACGAAGCGAATCGGCATTACACGCCTTCACTTGGAGGAGGATGCCGGCAAGCTGACTCACGTTGACGGCGGTTATGCGTCGCTTGTCGACTTCAACCGCGTCGGTACGCCGCTCGTTGAGATCGTGTCCGAGCCGGATATCCGCACGCCTGAGGAAGCCAAAGCTTATCTCGAGAAGCTGAAGGCCATCATGCAATATTGCGACGTATCGGACGTGAAGATGGAAGAAGGCAGCTTACGCTGCGATGCCAACATCAGCTTGCGTCCTTATGGACAAGAGAAATTCGGCACGCGCGCCGAGCTTAAAAATATGAACTCGTTCCGCGGCGTTCAACGCGGTCTTGAATATGAGCAAATTCGTCAAGCTGAGATCCTCGACAGCGGCGGCGAAGTTATTCAAGAGACGCGCCGCTTCGACGATGCGCAAGGCAAATCGTTCTCGATGCGCGGCAAGGAAGAAGCGCATGACTATCGTTACTTCCCGGACCCGGATCTTGTCCGCCTGCATATTAGCGAGGAATGGAAGCAATCGGTACGCAGCACAATTCCTGAGCTTCCCGATGCGCGTAAGGCGCGTTATACAACAGACTACAGCTTGCCATCATACGATGCGGAAGTAATCACTTCATCGAAGAAACTTGCTGATCTGTTCGAGGAGAGCCTAAGCTACACGAAGGACTCGAAGGCGGTATCGAACTGGATTATGGGCGATCTGCTTGGTTACTTGAACGCGAACAGCCTTGAGCTGGATGCCGTTAAGCTTACCGGCCAAGGGCTTGGCGAGATGATCGGTCTGCTTGAGAAAGGTACGATCAACGGCAAGATCGCCAAGACTGTGTTCAAGTCGATGCTGGAGTCGGGCAAGCTGCCGCAGCAGATCGTTGAAGAGCAAGGCCTCGTTCAGATTAGTGACGAAGGCGCGCTCGTTGGCATCGTGAACCAAATTGTCGAGGCGAATCCGCAATCGGTTGAAGATTATAGAGCAGGCAAGGATAAGGCTATTGGCTTCCTCGTTGGCCAGATTATGAAGGAAACGAAGGGCAAGGCGAATCCTGCGCTTGTTAATAAGCTGCTGATTGAACGTCTGAAATAAGCCGGCGGATTATATTTGCGGCAAGTGTAATGATTAGCAAGAAGGCAGGTTGTGGAGCTCTAAGGAGCACCCGGCCTGCCTTTTTCTATAATTGTATTAGCCTGTAAGGACGATGATTGGCATACAATTATGTTACAATAACGTGTAGAAAGGTCGGGATGAATCGAACATGAATCCAATTGAAAACCCATGGTACATTAGCGAACTTCATATTTTTCTACGTCTTATGCTTGCCTTGCTGCTTGGCGGACTTATTGGTTTTGAGCGTGAGCAGTCGATGCATGCCGCCGGATTGCGAACGAATATACTCGTCTGTCTCGGCTCATGTTTGCTCATGATGCTGTCCATATACGGTTTCTCGGCGTTCGTCGACGAGCCGAATGTCCGTGTTGACCCTGCAAGGCTAGCCGCGGCTGTTATTACAGGCGTTGGCTTCCTCGGAGCGGGTACGATATTATTCACCGGGAAATCAATTACCGGTCTAACGACAGCGGCATCGCTATGGGTCGTATCGGCGATAGGGCTTGCGGTCGGCGCAGGCTTCTACTTCGCTTCCACGGTAACGACGGTGATGGTGCTGCTTACGTTATGGGCATTCAATAAGCTGGAGAAAAGATATATACGTGCGAAGAAGGAGCAATTGCTTAAGATTGAGGCAACGGATCAGGCTGAAATTCTTCGTTCCATTAACACACTGCTCAGCGACAAGCAGATCGTGATTCGCAAAATGCTGCTGCAAGAAAGCGAAGGCGACGGCAACGGGCGAGTAGCGCTGCATTTTCACGTTTTGATGCCGAAGTCAGAACCGTTGTTTGATTTGCTGGAGCATATAAAGCATCTGGAGGGCGTGCATTGGGTAAGCTCGGAGTAAAGCGCAACAAAAGAAGATGGGTGGCAGTTCTTCTCGCTTTCCTATTGCCTGGTACGGGCCATCTCTATGCCGGCCAATATCCGAGAGGACTGCTGCTGCTGGTCGGTTATTTCATTGATGTGACAGCTATTATAAGGTTGGCGGATTCGGATGGTGGCAGGCATCTGCTGCTAATCGTTTATTTGGGACTGATGCTGCCCGTGTTTTATTTCATGAGCGTATACGATTCGTTGCAGAGCTTGGAGCGGGAAGAAGAAGCTCCTATCCATGTTGGTTTGTCGCATGGAATAGCACTTACTGCTGCTGGTGGACTGCTCTTCTTATTGGTCAAGCCTCCTGATGTTATATTGCCATGGATGAATGAACTGGCTGAGCTAAGCGTAGGTCCGGCTATTATAGGAATTGCCGTTGTATTATTGGCGTTTAGGCGAAAGAGGTTGGTGACAATGTTCAAACTAGGTCGATATACGGCAGCCGTATTGATTGTAGCTGTGGGCGCTTTGCTCCTGTGGGATCAGATCCAAGGACGCAACGATATTGCGCTGCTTGGCCAGTGGTGGCCGGTTATCTTTATTATGCTTGGTATTGAAATGATTATATACAGTCTTCGTTCGCGCAAAATTGTGCAGAAGCTAAGACTCGACGTTGCAGGTATTTCGGTTGCGCTTGTTATTTCGTTAATGGCCTATGTAGTTACCCAGTATGCCGACTTTCCTTTTAGATGGCTCGATCAATGGAATGTGGACATAAGCGGCATTTCAGAATATGGCGAAGAAAAAGGCTTCCGTTATGATAAGACGGTTGTTAAAGTACCGCTTGATGAGCAAATCTCGTCTATTCGAATCGTGAATCCGAATGGACAAGTTACCGTTCGTTCCGGCGACGTCGAGGAAATGGAGCTGCTTGCAACGGTATGGGTCGATGTGGAGGACCAAGCCGAGGCAGATTCAATCGCGGAACAATCAACGGTTAAAGTAACGCCGGGCAGCGAGGTTGCCTTCGAAACGAAGGGCCAAGCCTACGGCGCTAACGGCAGCCACAAGCCTAGAATGAATCTGACGTTGACGATACCAATGGCGCTATCCGATCAAGTGTATGTCGAGGAGCCAGTTGCTACCGAACCGCCGCCGATAACGACAGATCAGCCTGGCGTTACGGACGAAGGAACAGCAGTTACGCCTGATGTTACAGATATAGGCACGAATGTTACGGCCACGCCGCTAGCCCCTTCATCTACGAGTATGCCAGATGAGCAACAAGAGATGAAGAGTGCCGTCAAGCTCAAGATCGAATCGGAGCTAGGCGCGGTCGACGTGTCAGGCTTGCTGCTTCCGGGCGGTCTGGACATTCGAATCAGCAGCGGCAATGTGAAGGTCGATCATATCGTAGGCGAAGTTCAGGTAAAAGGGATCAACGGCAATGTTCAGTTGCAAGAGGTGAACGGCGACAGCTCAATCGAGACGAAGAACGGCACGATCGCAGCAACTGGAATCAAAGGCCAGCTGTACGCGAATACATTGAACGGAAGCTTGGAACTGCAGGCAGTTGGCGGAGATCTTGAAGCAGAGACGAAGAACGGCAAAATAAAAGTAACCGGAGCGGATGCATCCATCAAAGCGGATACGTTAAATGGATCGATTGAGGTGAGCAGCGATCATGTGGGCGGAGACTGGGATTTGGACAGCTCGGTAGGCGAAATACGGCTTGTATTGCCCGAAGTCGGCGACTTTGCCATCTATGGATCGGTAACTTTTGGAAACATTGCAAGCGACTTTCCGTTCGATATAAGCAAGAAAACGATTCGGGGTTCAGTAGGGGCGGGAACGCACCGTATTCAAGTCAATGCGAACAACAGTATTTCGTTGAAAAAAGCTGGGCAATGATATAGATGCGCTTTCATTGACAAATTCCGAAAGAAGAACGTACAATAGTAATAAGAATAATTACTAAGAAAGGCGTGAGGGGAATGGGAGCCAGCGTAACACAAGCACTTGAACAGTTGAAAATGAATGGCGTCCGTATGACCCCGCAGCGTCACGCCATATTAAGCTACTTGATGGATTCCATGTCGCATCCGACAGCAGATGAGATTTATAAAGCGCTCTCGCCTAACTATCCGAGCATGAGCGTAGCTACGATATATAACAATCTGCGTTTATTTGTTGAAGCAGGCTTATTGCGTGAATTGACATATGGCGATGATTCTAGCCGGTTCGATTCCGATCTATCCGACCATTATCATGCGATATGCAAGAAATGCGGGTCAATCGTTGACTTTCATTACCCCCCTTTACTCGATGCAGAACGCGCAGCATCAAGTGAAACGGGATTTATGGTTGAAGGACATCGAATGGAGATTTACGGTGTTTGCCCTCCATGCGCAAGCCAAGTTAATTAACCAGCAGAGCTATGAACCCACACAGAAACGTGCAGCATGCGGCATTCCGCTGATCTGCACGTTTTTTTTATGCTGATATTTTCCTTCGGAAAGTTTTAGTATGCCCATAGCTGTAACTATTTTGATACAATATTCGTATATAACTCAGTTTATACTGCATCTACTGACATAGAGGAGAGTGATGGTTTGGAGACGGCTCAAAGCCGAACGCCGCGCCGCAAGCGGAAGAGCGGAATCGGAATTATATTTTTGTTATTTGTTATCGCAGCGGCAGCCGTTCTTGGCTGGTACGGATATATGAATTTCATTCCGAACAGGGAGCAGACGGAACCCGAGTACGCTTCGGAGCACCCGATTATTGTAGGCGGAGCGGAAGCTGATAAAGGCGCTATTATCGAAAATAATGAGATCAAGCTGCCGCTTCCGGTTCTTGAACAGCTGTTAGGACCGGACAAGCCCGTCCGCTATGAAGCGGATTCGGGATCCATTATTTTCACTACGGCTAACAAGGTGCTGCATCTGAAGACCGATTCCTTGACGGCGACTGTTAATAGCAAGCCTTTTGACTTGACAATTGCTGCCGAAAAGACGGAGGCCGGCGATGTCTATATACCGGTAGCGCCGATTCAGGAGCTATACGGTCTGCAAGTTGAATACGTGGAGGAGACGGGGATCGTAACCGTGCTCGTCGCTGGAAATGCGGTGCAGCGTGCAGAAGCTACTGATGCCGATGGCGCAGCAATTCGAACGGAACCGACCATTCGAGCTCCATACACTCGGAAGCTGGAATTGAACGAATCGCTTCGGATATGGGGCGAGGAGGATGGCTGGTTCATAGTGCAGAGCGGGGACGGAAATATCGGCTATATGAATAAAGGCGACGTGAAGCTGACTGAGATTGAACGAGTAGCTGAACCGGACCGCGTGCCTGCTTTTGTCGCCTGGAAGGTGCTTGGCAGCAAAATCAATATGACTTGGGAAGCGGTTTATTCCAAAAATCCGAATCCATCGGCAATTGGACCTATGCCAGGCGTTAACGTAGTGAGCCCGACTTGGTTCGAATTGGCGGACGGCAAAGGTACGATTAATGGAAAGGCCGATCCGGCTTACGTCAAATGGGCTCATGGGAAAGGCATGCAAGTGTGGGCATTGTTCAGCAACGGCTTCGAGCCGGAACAGACGACAGCTGCACTCGCCACGGTGGAGACACGTTTTCTTATGATCCAACAGCTGTTGTCTTTCGCAGAGCTGTATAATTTGCAAGGGATTAACATTGATTTCGAGAATGTGAAAACGAGCGATAAAGAAAACTTGGTCCAATTTGTTAGAGAACTGACGCCTCTGCTACACGAACAAGGACTGGTCGTGTCGATTGATGTGACTCCAAAGTCGACTAGTGAGATGTGGTCGCTATTTTTGGATCGTCCCGCACTGGCCAAAGTTGTAGATTATATGATGGTAATGGCCTATGACGAGCATTGGGCTTCAAGTCCTAAATCCGGATCGGTCGCATCGCTTCCATGGGTCGAAGATTCGCTCAGACGTATTCTGGAGGAGGATGCCGTACCTGCAAGCAAGCTAGTGCTCAGCATGCCTCTATACACGAGAATATGGACCGAAGCAAAAGGTGAAGATGGTACTGTGAAGGTGTCGTCCAAGTCGGTTGGCATGGACAAAGTGAAGCAAATCATTGCGGATAAGAAACTGAATCCCGTATTGGATGAAGCGGCGGGGCAAAACTATGTTGAGTATACAGAGGATGGCGCACTCATGCGGATATGGATAGAGGATGACTTGTCCATGAAGGCTCGCGTTGCGTTAGCCCGCAAGTATGATCTCGCAGGAGTCGCAACATGGCAGCGAACATTCCAGACGGAAGCCATATGGACAACCATAGATGAAGCGCTCAACAAGCGCCCGTAATCATACCATAAGAACAAGAAAACACCCTTCCGGCGAAGGGTGTTTTCTTAAAATATAGGCAGGTGTATAAGTTTCACTCTTATACACCTGCCTATATTTCAACGCGAAACGAAAGCTTATGCCGCCAAGGGATGGCACAGATCCGAGCTGCGCAAAAACGCAGCTAACGGTTCGTGCGTAGCGACAGCCGTTTAGGAATGTTGCTCCGAAGGCTCTGCAGTCGCTTGAGCGGGATCAAGCGTAAGTATCGTTTTGCAATACATGCAACGGTCAGTCTTGCCAAGCATCTTCGTAGGACGTCCGCACTCGGGACATTGAAGCATCGTCGCACTTGTTGACATCATGCCCGCCCAGAAGTAGACAGCGACGCTGATCAGCAAGGAGATCATGCCAATAACCATGAAGATTGCGGCAATGATCTTGCCAGCTTGTCCCCAGAACACAATGCCGGCTGTGCCGAGAATCATTACACCCATTCCGACGAGCGTAAAGACTAAGCCCCATAGGCGAAATTCGTTTATTTTAGCTGATTTGAAAAAGATCTTATTCATTGTTCCAATCCTTCCTAAGTCTTTATGCTTATGAAATTGAGACCTGTTTTCTTTTCGGACGAAGCAGGAAATAAGAGCAGACTTGTCGAAAAAGAATTAAATCCGTAGATTAATATTATAGCTTAATGGAATCTGATTAGCTATATGGAGGAAACAGTGGAACATATAAAAAGTCATTTCAACAGCCAGTACTGCAACGATACCGATCTAATCAGTCTTGCAGCGATCGAAAATCCGTATCCATACAATCCTTTGATCGATGGACTGGACCTGTTAGTGCTCGCCGTATTGGACAAAGAAACTATAGAGAACAGCAGTGAGCATGTGCAATTCGAAGGCGAACGCGTATGGATTAGAACGATTGATAAGAAGAGCTTGGAAGCTTGGATATCGAGCGGTGAAAACCGGAGTATCATTGAATGGATCGTTCGGGGGGAGATTCTGTTGGATCGGGAAGGCTATTTGGGCAGTGTGCGTGAGAGCTTGCTTCAATTTCCTCACTCCTTGCGCGAACAGAAGCAGCTTGTCGAGTTCTCAGGATTTTTAAGAACATACTTGCAGGCCAAGCAGGATCTGCTTGACGGCAACTTGCTTGATGCGTACAGTCATGTATTAACTTCATTGCATCATTGGGCGCATATCGTATTAATAGAAGAAGGACGTCATCCGGAGCTTACCGTATGGAAGCAGATGCGGCTTGTACATCCGGGAATCTATAAGCTATATGAAGAATTGTCTGCAAGTCCGGAGACGTTGGAGCAACGCGTACAGCTCGTTATGCTTGCCTGTGAGTTCTCGGTTATGAATAAGATGAAGTCGAGCTGCTCGCTGCTGCTTAAGATTTTAGCGGATAGATCAGAGCCATGGAGCATTGCGGAGCTTCAGAGTCATCCAGATATTAAAGTGCTTCATGTAGACTTGTCCCTTTTATTGCAGAAGCTTGTTAAGCGTTCCTATATAAGCGAGGTTGCTGTAATGAAGGAAAGCGATGACTCCGGTATTATTGAGCTTCGTTACAGACTAGCCAATCATAGTGCTTAACCTTGAATCGTACTTGCGGCCGTTGACCCGTTCAATTGAATGGGGAAGCGGCTTTTTCTTTGCTCAAAAAAGATTCGGCAAGAGGCTTGACTTGTTAGAAGCCTATGTGTTAAATTAGTAATCGCCGCTTTTGAAGAGGAAATAATGAAACAATCGACAGATTAAAAAAAATGTCGAAAGTTGAAAAAAAAGTACTTGCCAAGAGATAGGCGAACGTGATATATTATAAAAGTCGCCGCTGAGACAAAGCGCCGACACGAAAGAAAAGATTGTTCTTTGAAAACTGAACAACGAGCGAAACTGCCAGTTAAGAAGCTTCGGCTTCTAACTAAAGCAATACAAAGTAATGAGCAAGTCGAACTAC